>PFCO01000011.1 GCA_002772995.1 Candidatus Niyogibacteria bacterium CG10_big_fil_rev_8_21_14_0_10_46_36 | reverse complement strand
GATGGTAGTGATTTTAGGAGACATATTTATTCAGGTCGGCAATAAAACTCTAAACGGTATCCATCGGGGTCATCAAACCAGATAAACTCTTTGTCTCCGTATTTATCTATCTGAATGGAGCTATTTTTGATACCTGCTTCATTGAGCAGTCTTTCAAACTCCTTTAATTCTTCGATAGTCTTCACTCCAAAAGCTAGATGATTTATGCCTCCGCTATCTTTATCGAGAGTAGCCCATTCAGTATATGGCAAACCAAAAAAGATTTTAGTTTCTCCAATTTTATATGACACGGACTCATCTCCAAGGTGTTCTGGTGCACCAAGAAATGCAGAGTAAAAATTCTCAGTTTCTTTTATATCTTTAACTATTAAAACTAGATGGTCTATAAAGGCTGGTTTCATTTTTGACTGACTAAAAAGATATTTCCATCAAGGTCAGTAAACTCTGCCCCTATATCACCCCAGGGTCTGGATACTGGCTCACTGATTATCTTTCCACCATTCTTTAACACAGTCTCTAGAAAGAGCTTCATATCGGGGACTTGAAACTCACTATTTTTGTAGGTTCCAATATTCCTTTCTGCCCAATGCGGAAATCTATTTTCTGAGTCTTCCTCTAATTCAATATGTGTTCCATCAACACCACGAGCACTTACATAATTTTTATCTTCACTTTCAATAACCAAACCAAAAACTGCTATGTAGAATTTCTTTGCTTTTTCAATATCTGAAGTCCCAATGATAATTGGACCGAGTTTGGGAAAGTTGGGGTTATTCATAACTGTTTTATATTAGTTTACTAATCTTCCAATACTTACCCCCATTCAGATCTCGGTCAAAAAACTTTTTTTCAAACAACTCTCTTCTTAAAAGAGCTGGGTCATTGAATGTATGAAATTTATTAAGAATCTCATTTACTTCCGATTCCGTATAAGTCCTGCCTTCTTCAAACTTTTCAGCCATATATTCAATAACCGCCTGTTTCTTGGCATGCTTAGCAGGCCAAGAAATAACTTGAAGATTGGCATTGAGAAAAGTCTTAATTTCTTCCATTAGAGTTTCTTTGCGAGCCACATGTCAGCAAAAGTCTTTTCACTATGAACCTTATCACCATTAATCTTAATGATTTCTGTAAATCCATTATTAACCCAGAAACGGATAGCGGGCCAATTCTTGATACCCACGGTAAGGGCAAGGCGGTCATAGCTCGCCAGCTTTCTAGCTTCATTGAAAAAGCCTTCAACTGCTTCTTGCCCAAGTCTTTTGCCCTGATAGTCAGTGTGAACGGCCATAACTGAAAGCCAAAGAGTCTTATCGTCTGGGTAGCCATGATAGAAGATAAAATAGCCAACCATCTTCCCATCTTCCTTGGATCGGATAGATTGAACTTTATGATATTCGGCAGAACGGCCTTCTGGCACATGTTTATGCTCCAACTCTCCTTCCATGTAGTTTCCTTCGTCTTCCGCTTCCATACCTGTCCAATCACCTATATAAGAACAGTTATCAAAAACGGCCTGAAGATCTGAAAGTTCAGATTTTTCTGAATCGGATATTATGAGATGCTCGGTTTCCCACTTTGATGGAAGTTGATTCAATTTCATAGTTATATAGTCTATTTAAGTTTTTCCTTCAACTTTTCCACAGCAATCCTTCTCATACTAAAAGAATTCTTTTCTTCAGGAGTTAATTCAGCAAAAGTTTTGTCATACCCTTCTGGCTGAAAGATTGGGTCCCAACCAAAACCCTCACTTCCTCTTGCTGGAACTATTGTGCCTTTAGTATTTCCCTCAAAGAAAGAAATCTCACCTCCTGAGTTGGAATAACCGATAACCACCTTGGCCTCAGCATTAAAGTTTCCAAAAGCTTCGGCCATTTTATACAAACCATCATTACCAACAGTTTTCAAAAACCATTTGATTAGAGGACCAGGTAAACCTTTAATCCCTTCAAGATAAAGAGAGTTGTCTTCAACGATAAATTCTCCACTCTGATGCTTTTGAGCTTCTAGGAGCTTTGCCTTGATAATTTCGTGAGCATCTAAACTCTGGATTTCAGGCAAATCAATATCAAGAGCTTCTACGTCTGGCAAAACCGCTTGGACTTCAGCAAGCTTTCCTTTGTTTCCGGTAATGAAATATAGGGTCATAATTTATTGCTTAAATTTTTCTTCTAGTTTACCAAATAACTCGATTACATTCTTTTCGGTATCCGGAGAAAGCTTGATTTTAGATGATGAATCACAGAAAAGCTTAGCAAGTAGAACCTTATCCAGACTATTCTTTTTTACATATTCAGAGTTTTTCTCCTTATAACTAATTGATGGCTTATTCAGCACAAGGTCTTTAAAGTCAGAACTACTAAAAATATCTTCGATTGAACCTTCTGAGCCAATGACAGACATTACTAAGTCGCTAGAAACTAGCCAGTTGTTTTTGAGATTTTTCTCCCCATCTCTTTTGCCTTTGTCGTTATCGTAAAGATACACAACCTTACAGCCCCAGCCGTGGAGAATTGTTCCTACGAACGGCATATTGCCAGACCCACCCCCAAATACAAAATTGAGATTGGGTCTTTTTAAAATCTTCTTGAATCCTTCGAGATAATACAAATCCGATGGTCCCTCCACAACAATATTATGGGCTTTATCTACATGAGTTATGCCAGAGCTTAATTCAAGACCAATAGCGGTGAGAATAGGGGTTAGAGTTTCCTTATCAGCCAAAGCATGAATCTTGTTTTCTACTCTAGTCCCTTCTTTTTTAGTTCTGTGAATGAGTCTGATTCTGGACAGCTTATCTGCTTCAAGTAAGTAAGGTGAGTGTGTGGAAAAAATAATCTGAGCATCTTTTGACGAGCTTTCCAACTTACCAAGAATATCCTTCAATGCTTGAGCATGAAGAAATAGCCCAGGTTCATCTATGAGGATGACGTTTGGTATATCCTCAGTTGAACGAGCAGAAACTTTTATGTAAAAGGCGAGATGCCATTGCCTTCCTTTGCTTCTTAGGCTGGGTTCGTATGGGTAGCCATCTTCCTCAATCCAAAAGAAAAGATGGGCTGAGTCCCAGTCAATACTCAGTTTTGAAATATCCTGAGTCCAAAACTTTTCATAATCTTTATTTAGGGTTATGTTTATGTCTTTTTTATGTTTATGCTTATCCCTATCTGCTGTAGATTTAACCGTCTCTACATCTAGGTCGCTCACTAAAGACAAATCCTTTATCCACTCGTTTGAGTCGAGTTCGGCCATTGGGACTTTGTTTGGGAATACATCCTCGAAGGACTTGAAGAGGATGAAGTTGGGACACCACTTTTCATTAAATTCCTTTACAAATTTTTCCTCCACTTCCCTGAAGCTCAAAAATTCTTGAGCTCCCTCTCTAATAACCTTTACCGCTTCGTGATATTTAGCTTTATCCTTATCGTCAGTGATATGAGCTATGTTGATAGAGGTTTCCTCGTCAAACTTTTTTATCTTGGACCATATGATATTTGGGTTATCTAAATCTAGGTCAAATAACTCTGCTGTAAGAGATGGGTATTTATCAACAATCTTTTTAAGAATTTTATGTGAAGCTGTTATTCCCTTATTTAAACTTTCAATTACTTCCTTATCTCTAATTCCAAGTGTAAAAGCAGAGGGGTGAGATAATCCATACACACTAGGGGCCAGTTTGTGTATCTCGATTTCGACATCAGTTTTTACTCCTTTGCTGAATTCTATTGCTTTGAATATTTCCCCAAGAGTTTTCTTGCCCACCTTAAAGGTAATGGAAATTTCGGGAATTTCTTCAGGAAATTGAATCGGGGTAGCAGTCTCATCTATGTCATTTTGGAAGTCGAAATCTGCCAATGCTTCAAGAATGGATGTTTTTCCAGATTCGTTCTTCCCAGCTAATATCGTTATATCTCCATTCAAATAGCAGTCTCCACTATCAATAATGGACTTGTAGTTTTTTATTCTAAATTTGTGGAGTTTGACGGGCATTGGCTAGCCAAAAGTTAGGGCGATTTAAGCCAAACCCTATATTACGCTCCTGATGAGTTTTTACCACCCTTCTTTAGGGGTGGCTTATCTGAGCAAATCTCTACAATTTCTACCTCCCATATCTACGCAATCTGAGTAGACATCAACCCTTATCTGAGAAGAAGATTTTTTGTTGCCCTCAAAAGCTCCGCTTAGCCACAAAATCCCCACTATCACAATTCCCGTAATCACAACGTGCCCAAACAGTTTGTCAGCTTCTTGTTCATTCATTTTTTCTTAGCTGGTTTTAACCTCCTGCAAATAGCAGAAAGCCCGCAAGGGGAGCTCTACCCTTTCGGGTAGAATGCCGAAGTTTCCCTCGACAACCGGCTAAGGAACCCCCTTACGGGTTTTCTACTCCTTAGCCGGATTTCATGCCGTGCCTGTTTCCAGGGTTAGGCAATATTAAATTGTGGAACCCCTTAAATATACCAGGAAAACAAGAAAACGATATCTTTACAGAAAGCCAAGAAAAGCAGTGAAAAAGAGGTTAGAAAAGTGCCTGAGGAATGTCATTTACTGCCCTTAATAGGCTCTATAACGCACGAAATATGTAAAAAGGTAGATAATCATGTGTCGAGACCACCCCTAGGGGAGTTGGGCCCAAGCCCTTGGTCCATATAGTATCTAGTCAAAGAAAAATTCTTATAACTTTTGGAAATTATCTGTATTACATTGTGAGTTATCCACAGTCCTGCACACTACCTAGCTTGCTTTTTTGAACCAAATATGCTATAATATAGTAAGTTAGAATTGCACTATCGAATCGGAATCCTTCATGAGAGCTGGATGAAATTTGCTC
>PFCO01000010.1 GCA_002772995.1 Candidatus Niyogibacteria bacterium CG10_big_fil_rev_8_21_14_0_10_46_36 | reverse complement strand
AAAATCAGAGGTTTTAAATTCCTTGGACCCACGGTTATATACGCGCATATGCAAGCGGTGGGAATGGTGAATGACCACATCACAGACTGTTATAGGTATAAAGAAATTAAAAACAAAAAAACAATTTTCCCGCTACCAAGTTAAGAAGCTCGTAGAAATTTCCTTTTTTCTAGCTCACTTGCCGCTTTGTATGTTTTGAACACTGAAACGCCCAAATCTAATAAAACTTCTGACCCAGATTTCTTTTCGCTGTTTTCGAAAACTTGCTTGGTAACAGAAGTTAAAAAACTAAATTTCATTTCCCTTCTTAATTCATCCTCCGTGAGATTCTCTAAGCGTTTACCGTATACCTTGAGTCTGCCTAACCATTCAGTTAATGTTTTTTCTTGATCTTTTAGGTCTTCTAATTTAATCCCCCTCTCCTCGAGATTTCTAAAATAATAAGATTGGCGTCGTTTCTCTTTTTCTGGTAGTGATAAATATTCTTTATATTTTTTATAAATCCACTCAAAAGTATCGGCCACGACCTCATTTTTCTCACCCTCTTCACTTTGTGGTTTCTCGTCGCTTCGTTTTTGTTTCGGAGATTTTGGTAATTCATACTTTTCAGCTTTTAGGAGTGCTTCTTTTGCTTCTTCATCCAATATTTGAGCGGTATACTCTTTTCTCCCAGTTCCACCAAGATTTCTAGCGGCTTCATCTGCTACTAAAAATCGATGGGATTCAAGATCAAAATTTTTAAAAAACCTACGAAGTTCAACTATCTTATTTGACCCTTTTGGTTCTTTAAATCCTATAATGTGTGGCCACCACCGGAACGCAAACTTTATATGACTGGATGCAATATTAAAAACCGCCATTATTTGTTCTTTCGCTAAACCAAAACGGCTCTTTTTGGTCTCGTATTCTTGTACAATTTTCTCAATATCGTATTTTTCTCCAGCGATCTCTGCGTTTTCTTGACCGATGGATCTAATATCAGCGGGGCTATAGTTAAATGCCTTCCATATACTAAATTCAACAGTTTCTTCTACCGTGTGTGACTCTGGTTTTTCCAAATAATGTTTGTAGGAGCCGGCTTGCTCATAAGCGAGATTTTCCAAAGAAGCCATTAAATGAGCTTTTTCCGGATCTTTTACCCTTTCAATACCAAGCCCTTCTTGTTCTGTTTGTTCTTCTTGTTCTTCTTGTTTTTCTTGTTTTTCCTCTTCCGTATTTTCCAGTGTTTCCTCTGATTCTCCTGCGGTTGCAGTTTTCTCTTTGCCCTCACTTGAACCACTCTCAAGCTCTCTGATTCTTTTCTCGTTTTCCGATATCCGATTTTCTACAAAGGCATCTGTTTCGTTTTTATTGAAGCCGTGTTCGTGACCGAAGCGTGATATAGTTTCGCCTTTCTGGACAACACTATTCAACTCACTAATCTCTGATTTGAGTTTAGCTATTGCGAAATCCGCACCCATTTCCATGCGAGCTTGCTCGATCTGTTCATCTGTTACGGAGAGGCGAGGAACATTCTCCGCATTTACATATTCGGCTCCGCCTTTAATAAAATCGGTGTCACTTTTGTTTCTTTCACCTAATTTCTTTAATTCCTCTTCAGAAAATTGTGGCTGTGATTCAAATTTCATTATAATAATGATTTGTTTTTGGTAACATTATTTTATTCCATCCTGCTAAATATGCAAACCCCCTCTATGGGCACTGCGTCAGGCCTTCGGCTCTGAGACTCAGGCTCGAAGAGATAAACTCCGCGAGGCGAACCAAAACTCTTTGACTTTTCCTGTCTAGTGCAGAAATATTAACCTTTGCGCGAACCTTTTTTCGCTCGCTTCGCGAGCGAAAGTATTGTTTGGTGCCCCCGGCAGGAATCGAACCCACATCAATGCCTTAGAAGAGCACTGCTCTATCCATTGAGCTACGGGGGCAATA
>PFCO01000009.1:91405-138107 GCA_002772995.1 Candidatus Niyogibacteria bacterium CG10_big_fil_rev_8_21_14_0_10_46_36 | reverse complement strand
TTCAAGCCACCACGCGCTCCGCGCGTGCGAAGTCAGGGATTTTGTTGGAAATGGGTTCGGACTTTTTGATACAATGACCACCAACCAAAACGAACGCCGCATACGGCAGAATTTTCGTTATAAAAAACCGGACATTGTCCGGTTTTTTGTTTGCATGTATAAAATTTAAGGTTTCATGTGAAACTTTTTAGAGATCAGAAAGCAGGTGTCCTATTGAATATATGCTATCGCACTCATTTTTCATATCCCGCAATTCCTGCGCTCCGCTTTCTAAAAAGCTTAAAGTATAGCGGCAGTGTATTTTTGCCTTATTGCGCTCAACATTAAATCCCATCCAATAAATGAGGAAGATGAGTATAAAAAAACCAATAATGACCCATCGTATTCTGTACAAGAATATCTTATTTAAAATAGTGTCTCTTATCTTGTCGAATATCATTGATGCCATAATGCTTGCTTATTTAATATTAAGTGCCTTTTTCTCACCTTTGCCAAATATTTCCCAAAACCGGGGGTGATCCACGATAAGCTCGCTAAAGAACGCAAAAGGAAGAGCGACAAAAAATGCCACAAAAACAATACGCCAGCTAAAGCTTACGTCTGTAGCAAGCATGATCGCTATCACATCTTCTAGGACGCCCATCACAATACCTATTACCAAGAACTCTATGAGCTGGAGCCATTTATCTTTTTTTGTTGCCATTACTTCTATTATAGTATGTAATCTTGTGTGTACATACTGTGGATATCTATATCGGACATTTAATTTATATCGGACACAAATAGTATTAATGTCCGAGAAAGGCTTATTTTTCAATGATCAAGTAAAGAAAATGCACTTTCTAAATATTTATGACTTATGCACAGCCTGTTTATACGATATGTTTCATATGAAACATGTCGTGATGGATTCAAAAGTGTTTCATGTGTAACTTTTCATTTTTCTTCCTAATTGCCTATAATTCTAAAATGGGACTATTTAATTTGTTTTCACGTGAAACTGATAATCGAACTTCCAAAAGAAAAATTGGAGACATTGGTGAAGATATTTTCGTGAAACATATCGTGAAACAAAAATATAGGGTTTTTGATAGAAATTTCCTGAAGAAATTTGGAGAAATCGATGTGGTTGCTGAAAAAGACGGAGTTTTACATTTCTTTGAGGTCAAGACAGTGAAACAAAACGAGAACAGCGGAGGGTGTGACCCGGAAGATAATGTGCATGTTTGGAAGCGCAGACGCCTAGCGCGAGTGATTGAAAGCTATTTTGCTGAGAAAAATGTCCCCGAAACGACTCCATGGCAGGTTGATGTTGGGGCGGTCTTCCTTGATTTCATGGGCAAAAAGCATACAATAAGAATTACTGAAGATATAGATGTCAATGAATGAGCGGGGCGTAGTGTAACGGCTAGCACGAGTCCTTTGGGAGGATTTAGTCCGAGTTCGAATCTCGGCGCCCCGATTCATAGAACGCATTATTAATTTTTTATAATCATATGAAAGGACTACTTATCGGCATCATTATCTTTGCTGCAGTTATTGGTGCTGTATTTTACATGCAAAATGCGAACGCCCCGACTACGACTGATAATCAAAACCAGGATAAGGAAGCAATGACAAATGAAGAAATGAAGGATGATGGCTTAATGATGGAAGACGCCGGGGATGGCGTGATAGAAGATGGCTCAATGAGCGATCAGGTGACCCTATATACGCTTACTGATGTCGCGACGCACAACACAAAGGATGATTGTTGGCTTGCAATACACGGAAAAGTGTACGATGTAACCGAATTTATCCCTACGCACCCCGGAGGACCCGCAATCATCCAAGGATGCGGCAAGGATGCAACGAGTATGTTTGAGTCTCGCCCTAGTTCAGGAACCTCTCACTCTGAAACCGCTCGGGCATTGCTTCCCGGATTCTATATAGGGGATCTTGCGACCCAATAAAACCATGCCCCGAGAATGTGCACTTTATGTAGTAGCCACGCCCATAGGAAATTTGGGCGATATTACCTTGCGTGCCATAGAAACACTCAAAGAAGCTGATGTCATTGCTGCAGAAGATATGCGTGTTACACGCAAAATCCTTTCACACATTGGGGTGTCAAAGCAGCTCATAAGCTATCGGGAGCACAATGAAGAAAAACAGGCAAAAACCATCATTTCCCTTATACGCCAAGGGAAAAATGTCGCTTTGGTATCTGACGCGGGCACGCCCGGGATATCAGACCCGGGCTTCCGTGTCGTGAAACAAGCCCAGGAAGAGGGGGTGCGCGTCGTCTCTATTCCGGGGCCGTCAGCGCTTATTGCGTCATTGAGCATTTCCGGACTCCCTACGGACAGTTTTCTTTTTTTGGGATTTCCCCCAAGGAAAGCAGGGCAGAAAAAGAATTTTTTCCGCATGGTGGAGGCGTACGAATACACGGTTATTGTGTACGAATCGCCGTTTCGCGTAAAAAATACGCTTGAGGTTATTCGTGAAACGCTCGGTGAACGCCGTGTATTTGTTGCCCGGGAGCTTACCAAAAAGTTTGAAGAGACATTTTACGGCACAGCAGCCGAAGCTGTGTCTTGGATTGGGGGCAAGGATGCGATAAAAGGAGAATTTGTTATACTAATAGGAAAGAACAATCTTTAGTTTTATGAAACAAAAAGGAATCATTCTTATTGCAATAGCAATATTGGTAATTATATTGGGGCTTATAACATACAATAGTCGGTTTGCCTCGCGAGAAATGCCTCGGACAGAGCAAGAAAGCGGAGACCCGCGTGAGGACGTTTCTCAAGAATTTAGCGCTACATTTTCTATGCAGCTTACAAGCCCAGTATTTGAACACAACGGGAAAATCCCATCTTTGTATACATGCGACAGCGAAAATATCAGCCCGCCACTTGCCATATTGGATGTTCCCGAAGAAGCAAAGAGCTTGGTATTAATTATGGATGATCCTGACGCAATAAAGCCTGCAGGAAAAGTGTGGGATCACTGGATTATCTGGAACATTCCTCCGGGTACGGAAGAAATAAAAGAAGGGGAGGAGCCGGATGGGGTATTTGGCACGGGCTCGGGTAATAATAAGGGATATCGGGGTCCATGTCCGCCAGACGGGGAGCATCGCTATTATTTTAAGCTCTACGCGCTTGATACGGAGCTTGATATCCCCGAAGGCTCAACAAAGGGGCAGGTTGAGGGAGCGATGAACGGGCATATCTTGACACAAACAGAACTTATTGGATTATATGTGAGAAATTAACAGTTTATACACATCAAAATGGCTTAAAATCCTTATTTTAAGCCATTTTTTAACAAAAACCCCTTGACTTTTTTGTATAATTGATTATCATGGTATGTATACTGCGAAAGTCGCTTTACTATATTAGTGGGTTTCAGCAGTAGGTTGAAGACAACCGAATAGAAGAGTTTAAAAGGTCGCTCAACAACCTTTTTTGTTTTTTAACGGCAAAATTTTTTAAAAACACTATTATGACTGACGAAATGCGTTTAGAAGGAGAAATGGAAACTACTGACAACCCTACTCCTGACACTCCTGACACCACCGGTGGTGACGAAGTGACCAACGAAGGCGGTGACATGGGAGGTGACATGGGTGGCAGCACTCCTGCAGAAGGAGGCGACACCACAGGCGGTGACATGGGTGGCAGCACTCCTGCAGAAGGAGGCGACACCACAGAAGGTGACGGCTCAACTGACAGCCAATAATTTCTCTTACTTTTCATAACCTTGTGAAATCGCGTCTGACGCGATGACAAAACCCCGCATATGCGGGGTTTTGTTTTTGTCGGGTTAGATTAACGATGAGGGCAGCCAGCCCAGCAACAAGGCCTGCGTTTTCCGTTTGCAAGCTCCGCGACGGTCCTTTTAATGCGACGGCCTCTTGTTTCTTGTTTGTTTGAGGACTCAATCCAACAAATCCACTCATTGCGTGCGAGCGGAGTGATATCCTCCCAAGCGGTGAATGCCTTTGGGTGAGAGATAAGGATTGTCCGTAAATCTGCTGGTGCTTTGTGTATCATCCCGGCGGAGAGTTGTTTGTTGGTCATGTTGGTGCGGGATAGGAGAATCGAACTCCTGACCACAGTTTGGAAAACTGTTATTATGCCATTTAACTAATCCCGCAATATGGCTATAGTATCGCAAAAAAGACAAAAATAAAAGCCGCGTCAGACGCGGCTGTTTTTATGCTTTTTCCAGTTCGGGTGCGTAGCGGATATCGCTTTTCTTTTTGCCGCATACAGGACACTGAAATTCTATTATGTACGAAAATACATGGCTGTTGAGCCGTTTGCTATTCCAGCCGAGCCACTTTTTTTCGTATTCTTCGTCGGCCGGTTCGGGGCCATGTATCTTAACGACCTGTCCTGTGTATGTGTACATTCTGTGCTTTCCCTTTTTGGAGGTATAACTACACTCCCGCGTTTCTTTGCATCGCACCGTGTCTCCCACGGCGAAAGATTGTTTCTCAACCGGTTTTTGAGCACAGCATTTCGCTTTTGTTTCTGTTTTGTAGCGTGTTTTGCAGATAGGACATTCCCATAGCGTTATCTTTTTTACTATTCTTTTTACCCCGAGTTTCTTCGCCACGCGTCTCTCCTTATTTTTCTCTCGAAAATTTAGACTTCCAGGCCATAATAGCAAGGCTGCTCCCTGCGAACAAAAAGATAGAAGCAACGAAAACAATAGCAAGGATTATGCCGCCTTCCGCCAAGTCAAAAGAATATGCCCCCATGAGGATTCCTGTAGTTGATAATGACGCGGCCGAATAAGCAAATGACAGGGCTATGATGGCGCAAAAAAATACGGTACACCCAAGGCAAAATAGCAACATATGTCTTAGCATTGGCAATGAGCCTCCTGTTAAAATGATTTATTTCCTATCCACTATATCACAGCGGGGAATTAAACGGCTAACGCCCCCGCGCCGACTGTTTAATTGGTTGCCTTTTTTATTTATGTGCTATATTTTTTTCACACCATAATTCACAAAAAGGAGGCAGTAGATGATGGAATTAGAGCAGATGCTGTGCCGGCTGGGTTCAGAAAATGTTGTTGTGGAGGGGATGAAGATTATTCCCGGAGATGCTTTTTCGGTGAAGAGCATTTCGAGCGATGACGCACGCGCCATGGTCGTCATCAATGCGGGGAGTTGCGGGAATGACAAGCCTATAACACGCCATACGATAAAGTGGTTGCAGGGCGAAGACGGCGATGATGTGTCTCTCGACAGTCTGTATTATTGGGGTGAATACAGGGGGAGTAAGTTCTATGTGCGGGAAGTATTTTTCATAGATTTTGAAGAAAGATTCCGCCTAAGAAGGGAACAGGTAAAAATCAGCAATAAAAAGTAATAAAAAAAGCGCTCCGCAGTATTACGGAGCGCTTTATTTTTTATGTGCAGCTGCATGATGAGCAGCAGCATGTTTTCTTTTTTTCTTCTTTTTCTATGCGTTCGTCGTCAGGTATCCACGCTATATCTAAGATGGTATAGGTTGGATTTTCCCTGCGAAACACGGGCTTTATGGGCATGCCGATGTACGGCTCGTTCTCACCGAATTCTGCAAGGTAGCTCATAAATTTAGTCCATACGCCGGGAATCTCCACGGATATAAGCGGCCACGGAAGAGATCCTTTTGCGCCTGCGCCCGAATATTCCGCCACGGAGTATGAGTATATAGTTGCTTTGCTTGTATCTATCTCTACCCATTCCATGTCGTTCCAACAGTCGGGGCAGTCCGCGCGAGGGGGGAGTAGAATTTTTGCATCGTTGTCTACCATGCATTCTATCCAATGACATTGGGTGCCGAGTAATTTTCCATCGATAAGTCCCCTGAAAAACGGAGTCACTCCACCGTAACTGTGATGATGGTCTATAATGTGCCTATTGAGCACGACAAGAAATTCATCGGGGACTGTTTTGTGGAATAATTCTTTGATAAGAACTCCCGGGTCTGTGGTAAGTGTTACTTTTTGTCGTTCTGTATTCATCGCCACGCCTCCTCAAGAATTGCCATAGTGACATGCGAGCCTGTGCCCGCATGGCTGATTGCAGCGCCTCGCCGCGCTCCTTTTACCTGGAGATTTTTAAAATCTTTCGGCTTTGTTTTTCCGAATTTTCTCCAATATTTTTCATCTGCATGGAATTCCGTCCATCTGTTTTGGAGCTGCCAGACAATTTCGGCAATCTGAAATATGCCGGTAGCGCCGACAGAATGCATTCCACCGATAAGCCCGCCGGAAAGATTGGTTGGGAGGGCTCCTTCAAAATATGCCTCTCCGCTTTCCATGAATTCTGCGCCTCTGCCGTATGGTCGGAGTCCGATGTCTTCGTATGTTTGTATATCGGATACGGTAAATGCGTCGTGCGTTTCAAGAATATCGAGATCTTTCACTGGGTCGGTAATCCCCGCCATCGCGTATGCCTTCATCGCAGCAAAGCGCGCCGCGCGAAATGCGGTAAACCCGGGGTAATCAACCATCCTATTTTTATAGGTTTCTTGGGTTTCGTTCGGCAGGAGATATTCATTGATATCCATCGGCCGTCTATCCGCGGTCCGAAGCGTGTCGCTTCCACCGTGTATGCCGATGACTTTGACGGGCTGTATTTTGATATTTTCTTTTTCGAATTCTTCTATCGCGTCTTCGTCGGCAACGATGACGCAGGCTGCTCCCACGCTCATCTGGCAACACTCAAGAAATGTAAGTGGGGCCGAAACGACCTTCGTGTTTATAATTTCTTCAAGCGTATAGTCGCCGGGCATCTGCGTATATGGAGAGAAGCGTGCATAGTGATGATTTTTTTGTGCTATTCGCGCAAGAATCTCCCGCGGAATCTTATTTTCTTTTAAATACCGCGTCATCATGAGCGCGTAATAAGTCGCATATAGCCAATTTTCCGGTGATTCAAAATCTTTGCATGCGGCGGACGCGATATATGCATTTCCTTGGCGCGTACTTACCTCGTCCATTCGTTCCCATCCTACGACGGGCACTACAGATGCCATACCGGATCCGACCGTCATGACTGCTGTGAGTACTGCTGAGCCGCCGGTTGCGCCTCCTGTCTTTATTTCCAGGTTAGGCAAAGGCTCAAAGCCCAAGTAGTCATGCATTTTTGCGGCGGCAAGCAGTTGGTCTGAAAAATGATCCGCAAAATGCGAATAGATGACAAAGTTCACCATTTCTTTAAACTTGCGGGGGTCCATTTTGAGATGGTCTTTGACCGCCATACGCATGGCGTCCATCCCAAGTTCCCATGATTGTTTTTCTGGGTAGGCTTTTCTGTAATCCGTAAGCCCGCAGCCGATAAGATATACCGGACGCGCGAGCTTGGGGACGCGAAGATTTCCTTTTCCTAATCGATACATGCAGGTCCTCCTTATTCTGTTTTTAAAGCAATGCTGCTTCATTTTTGCCTTATTTTTGTGCGTTTGTCAATAGAATATGCAAACGAATTCGTTGACCTGCAGAAAAAAATGTCGTATGTTTGTTGTGGCTTTGATAACGGGATATTAAGGGAGGAATGCTATGTATATATATGAAAAGAGATGCCGATATCGTTCAGATTTCTCCACGCACGACAACCACAAGCGGTACAAGCACGCCGTGCGGGTTACTTTTGTCAGCGTGGGTTTAATTGTACTGATGTTTTCCGTATTCGCGTTTTTTGCAAAAGAGATTACGCTCCCTGTGCTGTTTGTGGGGGTTGCGCTTGCGTTTGGGCTCTTTTTTTACTCGCGCTGGCGGGAACAGGTATATATAAAACGGTTCTGCTTCATATGCAAAAAGGATTTTTCTTTCAACGAAGAAGTTGTTGAAAAGATTTGTTCCGGATTTTTCCCGCAGACATTGCGCGCGCATCATGGCGCATGCGTCGAAGAAGAGGAAATAAAAATAGGAGGGACAATATGAAGAAGGGGAAAATCGCATGGAATAGAATACTATATCCCTCAAACAATCGGCACAAGAACAATAGAGACAGGTATATGCGCTGGATTGCGTATATGAAGGTCTTTTTTGCATCAAGCGTTTTGCTGCTATTCTCTGCATCCGTGTTTTGGTATCTGGAGTCGCACGCATACGCAGCATATGCCGGAGTGTTTTGTTTTATATGTGCGGTAATGGCTATATACGCAGTAGCAAAAAAGAACATCTACCAGGATCATTTCTGTGAGGATTGCGGCGAAGACTTTGCGTATTGGGACCCGGTAATCCAAGTGTGGGAAGCTCCCGAAGGCAGACGCTGGTTTAATTTTCACGACCGGTGTGCGTATACATTAGGTATTATTCCTTTAAAAACTCTCCAGCTAACGGAAAAACGAAGATCATAAATAAAAAATCCCGCATCGTGCGGGATTTTTTTATGTGAAATCTAATATGCGTTCCACTATTTCAGGAATCGGGTCAGAATAGTCTTGTTGTTTCGTCGGCTTTCCCTCTGCTATCCATTCCCGCACATAATCCGCCTTTAATTTTTTGCTGCTCCATGCGCCGAATTCTTTGAGCGCTTCGGCATTACATTGTTGTTCATGCTGGCCTCGCTGGGGAACGGTATATAATTTTTTCCCTAAAAAGAGCGCTTCGGCGGTTGCTTGGAATCCGGTGTTAAAACATACGCCTCTTGCGCCCGCAAAAATATCCTCATATGATTCATGCCCTACGGGCAGCATAAAAATATTTTTGTTTATCTGTTTGGGGCGCTTGATATATTTGGAAACGATTATCCAGCGTTCTTTCGTTTTTGAAAATACTGATATAAGACGCTCGTCGCTAAATGCGTGGAGATACGCGAGGTAGTACTCGTTGTTGTTTTTCTTTTCCCGTGCTTTCCGTATCTTGTCTCGTATGATGGGCGTTACCATGGTCGCGTCATATTTTTTATAGTGTATGCCTATCGTTTTGTCGCATGGCGCGTAGAGCGAAATAACAAGTTCTGCCAGGATGTCCCATCCCGGCCGCGGACTTTGAGGAGACAGAAGTGCTATCTCGTGTGATATATGGACGGATGGGATGCCGTATTTTTCGGCAAACCGCGCGCTTATCGGCTCAAAATCGGACACGACAAGGTCGTATTTCTTTTTTGGGAGCGATCGTAGGTCTTTATGCGCCTGGCGCAGATCTAAGCGTGCGAGCGTTTTCCAGTAATCAATCTCTCCTTTTTCTCCAAAAACAAACGATACGCCCTTGAATGCGTATGTAACAGGATGGCGTATATCTAACTGATATTGATATCCGCTGACGAGTACATCGATATCCGCGTATTTTGCGAGTCGGGGAATTATCTCCCGCGAACGCGCTATGTGGCCGTTGCCTGTTCCTTGTATGGCAAAGAGAATTTTTAATCTGGCGTTTCTACTTCCCATAAATGCACCTCTCCGTCATGGTCTATCGTAATGTATGCCGATCTATCTTCTGTCCACGAGCCGGTATTCAGGTATACAACGCCGTTTTCCATTATTTTGCCCACTTCAGCAAAATGGGTGTGTCCGCAGATAACATGCGTTGCGCCTTGTTCATGCGCGTATTCAGACGAACCCTGTTCTACTTTTTCGGTAATGCGTTTCCAGCGCTGTGCGCGGTGTTTGAAGAACCGAGAGAGGTTCCATTTATATCGCATATCAAGCCGCTGGATGTTCCTATAAAAGATGCAGGCAATTTCGGTGAGCCAGGGGTAGCTTGTCATAATATCGTCAAACTGATGGCCGTGAATAACCAGAAATTCTTTTTCTCCGAGAGAAAAAGAATATGCCTGTACTGCTTTTGTTCCGAGAAAGAACGGCATAATCCACATAAGTCCTTCGTCGTGGTTGCCCTCCACCCAAATGACTTGGTCCGACGGGTTTTTGTTTGTTATTTTTTCGTTTTCTATCCAGATGCCCTCGTTTCCTTTTGTCCTTCGGCGGATTTCATCCAGCAGCTTCCATTCTCCCGAATGCAATCGGTTTGGGTTTTTATCAAGACGAGGAGCGCTCAGGAACTTGCTGTTTATTGATTTTAAATTTGCGTGGTCAAACAAATCCCCTACGATAATAAGCAGTTCGCATTCCCATTGTTTGAGAATCCGGTGGAGATATCGCGCTCGGCAAAGATCAGAACCAATATGGCTGTCCGAAAAAAGAAGCGCGTACGTTTTTCGTTTTTCCCGCGTATCCATTGTCTTCTCCTTTGTTTTTAATGAACCGTTTTAAAAATAGCACAACATATTTTTTTGTCCACAAAAAATCCCCTCATTGCGCGAGGAGGGGATAGTTTTTATTTTTTTATGTCCATCTCCAGATGTTTGAATTGCGGTTCGCGTTTTTCAAGAAACGCGTTTATGCCTTCGCGGGCGTCATTTTGAGATGCAAGAAAGTCAAACGCCATAGATTCGCGGTCAAATGCAAAATCGTACGCGATGCTTTCATTAAATTTTTTTCCGAAATATATTTTTTTAAGAAAAAAGTTCGCAAGCGGTGCGGGCGTGTGCAGGTCGGGCATCGGCAGCATTGAATCATTTCCGAAGACATTTATGCTGTCTATGATTCCCATACGAAGCGCTTCTTTTGCGGGAATGAGCGTACCTTCAGTTATCATTTTTTGGGCATCCGGTGGGTTTTTGCATCGTGAGAAAAGATGTATTGTTCCTCCCCAGGCCGGTATAAGTCCGAGCGTTACTTCAGGAAACCCGAGAATGCTTCTTTCTTCGGCAAATATAGTATTGCATGCAAGGGCAAGTTCTAGTCCTCCGCCCAATGCATATCCATTTATATGGGCGATGATGGGCTTGCCATATATCTTTTTGTATTTCTGAATGTAGCGTACAAGTTCTTGGCCACAGCGGGAAAACGACCTTCCGGCGCCCGCTTCTTTTTTTTCTGAGATTTCTTTGAGCGCATGTATGTCTGCGCCTGCGCTGAAAAAATTATGCTCGCCCCGTATGAAAATTGCTTCTACCCAGCTTTTGCCTGATGCGCACTCAAGCGCTCTTCGCAATTCGTGGCGCACTTCCTTTGAGAGCGCATTAACCGGCGGGTTGGATATAGTAATAGTGAAGAATTTATTTTCCTCTAATATTTGTAAGGTTCTGAACGGCTTCTCCCCGTATCTCATAGCCCCTCCAAAAACATTTTTTGTAACCGTTATACTCCAAGAAAAGAATAATTGCAAGGGAGGCAGGTCCGGAATATTGACATCTTTTAGTATATTTGGTATTATTTTCCCAAACAAAAAAGACCCTGAAGATGAACGCTAAACCGTATTCCGCTTTTAGCGGAATAGTTTCCCCTGGGTTAGCGTTCATCTTTGGGGTTTTCTTCTATTATATCAAGCAATTTTCTTCTATATAAGGGGACTTTTTCTGTTATTGACAAACGACTTAAAATATGTAATAATATGGCCAATTAATACAAGGTTTTTTCTGATGACAAAAACGGCAATTTCCATAGTCGTACCGACGCTGAATGAAGAAGGAAATGTTCGGCCTCTGGTTGAGCGTATCCATAGTGCATTGGGGCCTCATAGAATATCATATGAGGTTATTTTTATTGATGATCATTCTACCGACGAAACACGCGAGCGGATAAAAGAACTTGCTCTTACATATCCGGTGCAGCTTCATATAAAAAAGGGAAGACCCGGAAAGGCATTTTCATTGCTTGAGGGATTCGCGTACGCATCATATGAGCTTACTTGTATGATAGATGCCGATCTCCAGTATATTCCTGAATGCATACCGGGCATGATGCAGACGATACAGGGGGGTGAGGTCGACATTGTTGTTGCTGATCGTATAGAAAAAGATTTGAGCATTATGCGCAAAATTGCCAGCAAGACATTCCGCTTTGTATTTGGCCGCGTACTTCATGGGTTTTCGTGTGACGTGCAGTCGGGCCTAAAAGTATTCCGCACGCAAGTCATAAAAGAAATCACCATAGACCCGTCACCATGGACATTTGATCTCGAATTTTTAATAAACGCGCGCGAAGCAGGATATCGTATCGGAACCATTGATTTTATATTCCAGGAGCGCGCGGAAGGTGAATCAAAAATACACATGCTCTCAGCGATGGCGGAAATCGGATGGAATGCGTTCGCGTTGAAATTTCGTAAGAAAAAACCATTCAGGATTCTTGCCGAAAACCCGCCTTCTATGATCGGTGCGGGCTATGCGTACAAAGGAAAGCGTTTTATCACGCACAGCACATTACCGTATTCCAGGTCTGCCATTATTACAACAACATTTTGGCAGAAGGTGGTCATGGCATTCGTGCTTATATTGCTTGCCGGCGCCTTTATTATGTCGCCTTTGTATGCGGCCATTGGTCTTATGGCGTGCTTGTCAGCGCTCTATTTTTTTGATGTGTTTTTCAATCTTTTTTTGGTTGCGCGAAGCTTGCGCACTCCCCCCGAGATAGTATTTTCAGATGACCAATTGTCTTGTGTGTCTGAAAAAGACCTTCCTGTTTATACGGTGCTTTGCCCGCTATATAAAGAAGCAAAAATTCTTCCCGGCTTCTTGGAGGCGATGGGCGCGCTTGATTGGCCGAAAGACAAGTTAGATGTGCTGTTACTTCTTGAAGAAAATGATACGGAAACAATCCAGGTAGCCGGGTCTATGAACCTTCCGTCCTATGTGCGGACCATTATTGTTCCGCATTCGGAACCAAAGACAAAGCCAAAGGCATGCAATTACGGGATTTCTCTTGCTCGTGGGGAATATTTAGTTATTTATGACGCCGAAGACATTCCCGAACCAAAGCAATTGAAGAAAGCATTTCTTGGCTTTCGGCAAGTTTCCACCCAGGTAAAATGCCTTCAGGGGAAGTTAAATTATTATAATCACAACCAAAACCTGTTAACGCGCCTGTTTACTGCGGAATATTCGTTGTGGTTTGATGTTGTCCTTCCCGGATTGCAGTCGGTAAATACATATATTCCGCTTGGAGGAACAAGCAATCACTTTCGCGCGCAAGATCTTCGCGAGCTCGGCGGGTGGGACCCGTTTAATGTAACCGAGGATTGTGATCTGGGCGCTCGTTTATTCCGCCATGGGTACCGCACGGCAATTATTGATTCAATAACATATGAAGAGGCGAATAGTAACGCGTGGAATTGGGTGCGTCAGCGTTCGCGGTGGATAAAAGGATATATTCAAAGCTATCTTGTGCATATGCGCAACCCATTTGCGTTTTGGAAAACAACAGGAGGACACATGTTCTTATTCCAGTTGAATGTAGGAGGAAAGGTTGCGTTTATGCTTATCAACCCAATCTTATGGGTCGCTACTATTTCGTATTTTGCGTTATATGCTCTTGTTGGGTCTACTATTGAGTCGATCTATCCGTCCGTTATTTTTTATATGGCCGGATTTTCTCTTATCTTTGGAAATTTTCTTTATTTTTATTATTACATGATCGGATGCGCAAAGCGCGGTCATTGGTCGGTAATCAAATATGTGTTTCTTATTCCTGTATACTGGTTCTTTATGAGCGTTGCCGCGGTTATGGCTCTCTGGCAGCTCATGGTAAAGCCTCACTTTTGGGAAAAAACAGTACACGGGCTTCATTTAAAAAAGACAAAAAATGGACCAAAAACGCAAACAGCCTCCAATACAATCCCCGCTCTTTCTGCTTCTGAAGAAAACCCTTTTCGTAATAATTTGCCATGGGTAAGTCCTCCGATGTATGTAGGGGTTTTGCATTTTGCGTCTCCCTGGCTTCGGGCAATAGAACGCGCTTGGTCATTGGTATATGCGCATGTCGTTGCTCCTGACCAAATGTTATTTGTACAAAGAATGCTTGCGCTTGTGGTGGCGCGTATCCGCATTCTTGGGTCAGGCGGATTACACGCGATAAGCCAGCACCTCCCCAGATCGTGGGGACATGCGCTTTCAGGCGCCACGTTTCTTGTTGCCGCCATGATGGCTTCAAATGCTATAAACTTTTTCTTTAATGCATTTTTAGGGCGCGTGCTTAATTTTGAAGAACTCGGCGTGGTGATCTTTGTGAATACGATTTGGTCTATCTCTCTTATTTTTATGACTGCGTTGTCCACGACCGTAAATCACAAAAGCGCATTTTTACATGCGGAGAAAAAAGAACAATATATTTCTTCGTTTGTGTCGTCAGTTATTACGCGGAGCATTATTATTGCCGGAGGTATTTCCATTGTGTGGCTTATTGCGTCTTCTTTTCTTGCAGACTTCTTCAATATAGGAAACATATCAGTGTTCATTCTGTTTACGCCGGTGTTTTCATTCGGCATTCTCGCATCAATCGGGCGCGGATATCTTAAGGGGAGGCTTTTGTTTGCTGCAGTGGGCATTGTTTCATTACTTGAAGCACTAATAAAGTTTTTAAGCGCGGCTTTGTTTGTATACGCTGACGCTCATGAATTGGTATATCTTTCTATTCCCATATCTATCGCGCTTTCCGCTGTTGTGGCGACCATCATTATGGCTCGCACGATGGACCATGCGCCAAATGAGACGCAGTATAAGCGCCAGGAGTTTCCAGGCGCGTTTTTCGGCGCAGCTCTTCTTACTGGGCTTTCAGCGACTTTATTTTTATCGATAGATATTGTTTTGGTAAAACACTTCTTGCCTCCCCAAGCAGCCGGGGAATATGCGCTCCTTTCTCTTATTGGAAAAATCATATATTTCCTTGGCGCGCTCCCAACGGTGTTTATGATTACTCTTGTGTCTCGAGAAGAAGGATTGCGAGAAGATACTAAAAAGACATTCCACATATTATTTGGCGCAACCGCAATTTTTAGCGCTATCGGATTTATATTACTTGGTCCGCTTGGCTCTTTTTTTGCGCCGCTTCTTTTTGGCGCGAAGGCGCTTGCTGTACTTCCATATGTAACAACGTATGGACTTGCGATAGCTCTCTTTACCGTTGTTAATTCGCTTGTCATGTACAATCTGGCGTTAAAAAAATATAGATATGCTGTTGTTGCGTTTGCGTTTGCGCTAGTTATGGCTGCTGGAATAAGTGCGTATCACAGCTCTATTGCCGAAATTGTGCGCATTATTTTTATATCAAGTGCTGTTGGAAGCGCGGCTGTAAGCATAATGCATGTTGCAGAAACATATCTGCGGTTTGTGGGGCAGGCAGTGCGTGATTTGTTTGGCGTATTCTTTGGACGGATACTGGTGCCGCCGTTCAAAGCGGGACGGAAACGTATACTTGTATTTAATTGGCGCGACATGAAGCATGTATTTGCCGGTGGCGCCGAGCTTTATATTGAGCAGCTCGCGCGTAATTGGGTAAAAGAGGGTCACGCAGTAACACTTTTTTGCGGGAACGATGGAAAGAATAAGGGAGAAGAAATGGTTGAGGGCGTCCATATAGTGCGTCGAGGAGGGTTTTATACGGTGTACGCGTTTGCGCTGTTATATTATATATTCCGATTTCGTGGCAAATACGACATGATTGTTGATTGTCATAACGGGATTCCGTTCTTTACGCCTATATATGCGGGCGTGCCCATATATTGTTTGATGCATCACGTTCATCAGGATGTATTTCGCCATTCGCTTATTGCGCCGCTTTCCATGTTCGCGCGTTTCTTAGAAAAAGACATGATGCCGTTCGTATACCGCAATATCCGTTTTATCACGGTGTCTGAATCAAGCAGGCACGATATTCAACAGCTGGGCTTCAAAGTAAAAAGCGTTGAGGTGGTCCATCCCGGTATTGATCCGCATGCTCTACACACAGCAGAAAAATCAGAGGTTCCGATGGTGCTCTATCTCGGGCGGTTGAAGGCATATAAATCGATCGATGTCTTATTGCGCGCATTTAAAATCGTGTTAGAAGACATTCCGGATGCGAGGCTTGTCATTGCGGGGTCTGGTGAAGAAGAGGGGTATCTCAAGCGTCTTACTGTTGATCTGGGGTTGAGCCGCGCGGTTGAATTTAAAGGGCGCGTGTCCGAAGAGAAAAAAATCCGTTTGCTTCAAAGGGCGTGGGTTATGGTGAATCCGTCTCTTATGGAGGGGTGGGGAATCACTACAATAGAGGCGAATGCCTGCGGAACACCCATTGTTGCGTCTGATGTGCCGGGTCTTCGTGACTCAGTAAAAAACGCAGATACTGGATATCTTGTTTCATATGG
The DNA here is from genome assembly GCA_002772995.1 of Candidatus Niyogibacteria bacterium CG10_big_fil_rev_8_21_14_0_10_46_36. Taxonomy (NCBI): domain Bacteria; phylum Candidatus Niyogiibacteriota; species Candidatus Niyogibacteria bacterium CG10_big_fil_rev_8_21_14_0_10_46_36. Next base: position 121,988 of record PFCO01000009.1, on the reverse strand, counting down.
GAGCAGCAAGGAATTTGCGGAACGGATAGGGCTCATTATGCGTGACAGAAAGTTGCGCAATGTCATGAGCGGCAATGCTGTTGCATGGGCGAAGAATTTTGACTGGAGAAGGTCAAGCAATACATTTTTATCAATTATTAATCCGTAATCATGGAAACGAACGATACGAAAAACACGAAAGTGGTCATATTGGCTGGGGGATACGGAACGCGAATCAGCGAAGAAACCGCGGTCCGTCCCAAGCCGATGGTAGAAATAGGCGGAAAACCTATCTTGTGGCACATCATGAAGATGTATGCTCATTTTGGATATAAAGATTTTGTAATCTTGTGCGGATATAAGTCGGATGTTATCAAGGACTATTTTTCCAATTATTTTCTCCGTAAGTCCGATGTAACGATTGATGTACTCAATCAAAAATTGGAAGTTATTAAAAACGGCATTGAAGACTGGCGCGTAACGCTTATTGATACTGGAGAAAAAACGCTCACAGGAGGACGACTAAAGCGCGCGCGCGAGTATATAGGGGACGATACATTCTTAATGACATACGGGGACGGCGTAAGTAATGTGGATGTGCTAGCGCTTGTTGATTTTCATAAAAACGAAAAGGCGCTCGTAACGGTGACCGCGGTAAAATCGCCCGGGCGGTTCGGGACATTTCATTTAAAGAAAGGCCAAACGCGCATTAAAAATTTTCGCGAAAAGCCGGAGGATGATGGCATACGAATCAATGGAGGATTTTTTGTGGTCGAGCCGAAAGCGCTGGATTACATTGCCGGAGACGATACAAGCTGGGAGCTTGAACCGATGCAGAAGCTTGCCGAGAGAGGCGAATTGGCGGGATTCCATCATGATGGATTTTGGCATCCCATGGATACTCTTCGCGACAAGCATGTGTTAGAGGAGATGTGGCAAAAAGGCGCGCCGTGGAACATATGGGAAAAATAAACATATATGAGCATAAATAAAAAACAAAGAAAAATTTTCATTTCGGGCATACAGGGATATATTGGGACGGTGCTTGCCCAGACGCTTCGGGAGAGTGGATTTTTAGTGGTGGGGCTTGACGCGGGATTTTATAAAGATGCGTTACTCTACAAAGATGAGTCTATAGATGGATTGGGCATCGTCGTGCGCGATATCCGCATGGTTACAAAAGATGACCTTGTCGGCGCGGACGCAGTAATACACCTTGCGGAATTTTCAAACGATCCATTAGCCGAATTGAATCCACGCGGAGTAACGGATGTGAGCCGTGAAGGAACAAAGCATTTAGCGGAAGCCGCGCGCGCGGCAGGCGTTAGTCGTTTTATTTATTTTTCTTCATGCAGTGTCTACGGGCTTGTAAGCAAGATGGTAGACGAAACGGTATCTCCCAACCCCCTAACGACATACGCGCGCATGAAGGCAGAAAACGAGCGGATGCTTCTTGGTATGGCGTCCGATGATTTTTCCCCTATTATCTTCAGAAACGCGACCGTGTACGGAGCATCACCTCGCATGCGGTTTGATCTCGCGGTGAATAGTTTAGCGGGATATGCCTGGGTTGATCGCGAAATAACCATGGAAAGCAATGGAGAAGCATGGCGGCCTTTTGTGCACATCCGCGATGTGTGCGATGCGGCGGTTTCCGCTCTGCACGCCCCCGAAGCATCTCTGCGCGGCCAGATAATAAACATAGGCTCAAGCGCGTCAAACTATCAGATAAAAAACATTGCCGCGATTATACAGGAAGTAATGCCCGAGGCGGAGATAACATTTAATAAAGAAAACAACGACATGCGGAGTTATCGTGTTGATTTTTCAAAAGCCGAACGCGTATTGCCCGGATTTCGGTGCGTAAGAGATGTTCGCTTCGGCATACAAGAGCTGTTCCGGTTGTTTGAAGACATAGGGCTTGATAAAAAAACATTCCGGTCGCGGATGTTTTCCCGACTGAAGCAGATGAATTATCTGAAAGACACCGGTCAGATTGATGACATGTATTACTGGGTAAAAGAATCAATTCGCGCATGAAATTTATTCCGACAACAATAGATGGGGTGTATATTATAGAACTTGAAAAGCGGGAAGATGACCGCGGCTTTTTGGCGCGTACCTGGTGCGAAAAAGAATTCCGCGACAACGGCATTGATGTAACGTTGGCGCAGGGGTATGTGTCCGGCACGAAATGCAAAGGAACGATTCGCGGTATTCATTGGCAGACACATCCGCGGGCAGAAACAAAACTTACCCGTTGCAATAAAGGGGCGCTATTTGAAGTAGTCACCGATGTGCGTCCTGATTCTCCGACATATAAAAAATGGGAAGGGTTCACATTCCGCGCGGATGATTACCGTATGCTTTTTATGCCGAAAGGCGTGGGACACGCGATCTTGACGCTTGAGGACGATACGGAGTTTACTAACTTTTCGGACACGGCATATTCTCCGGAGCACGAACGGGGTATGCGATACGATGACGGCTCGTTTTCTGTACGGTGGCCGATTTCGGTAGAACATGTTTCTGAAAAAGATAAGGCATGGGGGCCGTTTATGTGGGCATAACGCATTTTTATGATCATTATTGATGAACAATTAAATATTCTTGAAAAGAAACATGCGCCGATACGCGTGGGGCTTGTTGGCGCGGGATTTGCGGCACGCGGATTTGCGCTGCAATTAGCGCGGGGCGTGGCCGGCATGCGACTTGCGGTAATCGCGAACCGGACGCTTACGCATGCTCGTGAAGCATATACGGAAGCCGGATACACAAAAAACATTGCCGAAGTAACGACACCGGAAGAATTACAGACTGCAGTGCGTGGGGAGCAGGCGGTAATTACATCCAATCCGGATTTGCTTTGTTCGTCTCCCGATATTGATGTGGTAGTTGAGGCGACCGGAGAGGTGGAATTTGGCGCGCGCGTTATAACTAAAGCGATCGAAAACAAAAAACATGTTGTGCTGATAAATGCCGAACTTGATGCGACCATCGGGCCGTTATTGAAGAAAAAGGCAGATGGAGCAGGCGTGGTCTATACACAAATGGATGGCGACCAGCCCGCGGTCCTTATGAATCTTTATCGGCGTGTCGCGTTCCTCGGATGCAAGCCGGTACTTGCGGGTAATATAAAAAGCTTGCTTGACCATTATCGTACGCCCGAAACACAAAAAGAGTTTGCGGAAAAGAGTTTTCAGCGCCCGAAGATGATAACCTCGTTCGCTGACGGCACAAAGATTGCAATGGAGATGGCAACGGTTGCTAATGCCACTGGTTTTCGTGTAGGAAGGCGCGGCATGTATGGGCCCACAGCAAAGCATCCGAATGACGCAATTGATTTGTTCTCACATGACGAAATGCTGAATGGTGGGCTTGTGGATTATATTCTGGGAGCTGAACCAAGCTTTGGCGTATTTGTGATCGGCTACAACGACAATCCGTTATTTCAGCGCTATATGAAAGTATACAAAATGGGCGACGGGCCGTTTTATGTATTTTACACGCCGTTCCATTTAAGTCCGTTAGAAACGCCGGCGACGGTAGCGCGCGCAGTGCTCTTTAAAGATGCCGCGCTTGCTCCGAAAGGTGGACCGGTTGCGGATGTTATTGCTGTTGCAAAACGAGACATAAAAACAGGCGAGATACTGGACGGTATCGGCGGATTTACCTGCTACGGACTCATAGATAATTATAAAACGGCGCGCGAAAAGCGTTTCCTGCCGATGGGTCTTACAGACGGATGTAAAGCAAAACGCGACATAAAAAAGGACGAGCCGATATCATTCAATGATGTAGAAATGCCGGAGGATAGCATCGCATGCGCGTTATGGCAGGAACAAGAAAAAATATTTACATAATATGAGCACAACATCCGAACAACAGAATAAAAAACTGACGCTTACGGTAAGCATTCCGACATGCTACGGCGGCTGGTCTCTTATTGAGACTGCGCGGAGCATCCGCGCCTCCGAAGGTGTTGGCGATTTTCGTTTTATTATTGTTGCTGACCGCACCCCTTTGACGGACGAGATAAAAACGGAACTGCGCAAACTGAATGTAGAGCTGTATTGGAACGAAGACACCGGAAGCCAGATAAAAAAGATAAAACAAATGGTTGATATGGCCGAGTCCGATATTTTCGTATCAACTCAGGATGATATTACATTCCTTCCTGACACGCTCTACCATATTGCGCGCGCCTTTGAAGCAGACCCACAGCTCACCATGATAGGAGCGCGTGTTCTTCCGCTTCCGCCCGAGACATTTTTTGAGTCGATTATGGCAAGTATGGTGCGCGCGGTGGATTATATTGGTATGTCCTGGAACAAAAAGCAGAACTATTTGATGGCAAGCGGACGGTGTTTGGCGTACCGCACATCGCACATACAAAAATTCCGAATGCCCGAAAACATTGTAAACAGCGATATCTTTATGTATCTGGAGAACCGCCGGCTTGGCGGGACATTTGCGCGTCCTGATGATGCAAAAGTCCTTATCCGCTGTCCACAAAGCATAAAAGACCAGATAGGACCGTCTAGTAGATACCAATATTCAAGTACCGAGATGCAAAAATGGTTTGGTGTGGATATCCAGAGCGTATATAAGATACCGTTTGGAGCTTTTGTGTATGGTGCGTTTCGTGAATATATGCGGAGCCCTATACGGATGACTGCCTACGCCCTGGTATTTGTGTATACCCGCATATTTCGCAAGAAATCAAAAAAGGTCCTGACGTCAATGTGGAGCGTGGATACATCAACTAAAAATATACGGTAATATGACATATCTTGTAAGCACAATTTCAAAAATAGAAGCGCTGTGTATAAGCATAGTTCGTTTGGTTTTTACCGTGCCGCGAGTCGTTCCTGGGGATATGTTCCCGGCACATATCAGCGGGTACCGCTTGATACGGGTATGCGAGCCCGAGAAGCCCACAAGTGTATACGCCATAGCGCTCTATCGGAATGCTGCAGGCAAAGAGGCGTTTGCAAAACAATGGTATGGGCGAACATGGTGCATAGCGCGCCATTTAATGAAAAACGAGATACATTTTTATCGGGCGTTCCACGCGCTTTCTTCTGAGCAAAAAAAACGCCTCAAAAAACAGTTTGGAGATATTTACATTCCAAAGCTGATATACGCCGAATGTACTCCGGCCCGAGTGTTGTTTCTTGTAGAAAAGGCAAAAGGCGCGTGTATTGGCGTATTGTCTCCCCAAAAGCGCTTAGATGTTTTGGATAAGGCCATGTCTTACTTTGCCTATGTTGATCATGTAATGCCGCGCATTTCTAAGCGCGTATTAATTCAGCGCAAGCGCTTGTATTTTTTTGCGACATTTCCAATGATTGCCACCAGAGCGCTTCTGCGGTATCCATCATTCTTATTCATTATGATTCGCGCAAGCGCTTCGATAATAAGGCACGCGGCGGTATTATTTGTTGCTCCGGAGTACCGGCTTATCCATCGCGATTTGAACAGAGACAATGTACGCTATGATGGCAAGCGCATATCAGTTATTGATTTTCAAGTTTCGGGCATTACATATCCCGAATTTGAGATTGCCCACACGATTGCTTCGTATTGGCGCGAGCCGTTGTTTGTTAAGCGGTTGTTGTCGGGCAAGGCAATGCGGGGTATACAGAAGGACAAAGTACACTTTTTGCGTTTTAAAGCGGTATCGTATTGGATAGCATTACATTGGTTAAGCAGCCGTTCACGGAAAGAATATAAGACGGCGCGTTCTTATTTTTTGTTTGTGCATGATTTTTCATATGAAAGAACAAAATAACATCAAAACAGTGTCGGTAGGTATCCCCGCCTACAATGAAGAGGGAAATGTCGGCTACTTACTGAAAGCGCTTTTATCGCAAAAAGAGCGGAATTTTGTGTTGAAAGAAATTGTTGTTGTTTCTGACGGAAGCACGGACAAAACGAACGAAATAGTAAGCGGCATACACGCAAAGGATGCGCGGGTGCGTCTTGTTGTCATGCCGGTGCGCAGTGGGGCGTATAAGGCACAAAATAGAATTATTGAGGAATTTTCTGGTGATATTCTTGTGATGCTGGATGCTGATATTCTTCCGGAAAATGATATGTATATCCAGTACATGATAGAGCCGTTCCTGCACGACAAAGATATAGGCATTGTGAGCGGTAAGCGCATACCGCTTTTGGGAGAAACGTTTGTTGAGCGCGTTATTAATTTTAGTGACCAAATAAAGCAGGATATCTTCGCGCGCATGAACGATGGAGATAATGTGTATTTATGCCACGGAGACAACCGCGCGTTTCGAGGCGATTTTGCAAAAACAATCAAATGGCCTCCTGTGCTTGGCGAAGACGCGTATTCATATTTTTATTGTAAAGAGCAGGGGTTGCGATTTTATTATGAGCCACGCGCTCGAGTGGTGTACCGAGCGCCGCAGACGCTTAAGGATCATTTATCACGCAGTACGCGCTTTTTCCAAAGTGAGCGCCGAATGTCATCTTATTTTTCTAATTTGAGCGTGGAGCGCGCGTATAAACTGCCGCTTATGACAACGGTGCGTATTATTGTAAAGCATGCCATCCAGCACCCCGTCTTATTTTGCGGTTATCTTGGAATGTATTGCTTTGCCAAAATAAGTTCGCGCATGCAAAAAGATGCTGCTTTCGCATGGAAGCCCGCGACATCATCAAAAACCTTAGTAAAAAAATAATATGATAACGACACATCCAACAACAAAATACCGACATGTGATGCGCCAAGAAAACACACTACCCACAGTAACGGTTGCGGTAAGCGCGCTCAATGAGAAAAAAAACATCACTGCTTTTCTTGAGTCGGTATTCATTCAGCGCGAAATGGGGTTTGTGCTTGAACGTGTTATCATTATCTCCGACGGCTCTACGGATAACACGGTTGCATATGCCCGCGCGCTTCCTGATGCGCGGGTAGAAGTATGGGAGCATTCTGAGCGTATAGGCAAGTCATCACGCTTGAATGAACTATATGCGGTGGTTACAAGTGATATATTGGTGCAGTCAGATGCGGATGTTGTGTTCGCGCATCCGTATGTAATTCGTGACATTATCGCGCCGCTTATATTTGAAAAAGGCGTTGGCATGTGTGGTGGACACCCCACGCCGGTACAAGCGAATACATTTACCGAAAAGGCGGTTAATCTGACAGCGGAAGCATACATACCGCTTCGCAAAACTCTTCGTGGGGGGAATAATGTGCTTTCCGTTGATGGGCGCATTCTTGCGTATAAAAAGGAATTGATAAAAAAAATAACAGTTCCCGAGGATATGATTGCCAATGATATGTATACGTATTTTTGCTGTCTTACGAAAGGATACGCATACCGGTATGTACGGTCAGCTGTTGTCTACTACCGTTCGCCGATGGATATGAAAGACCAGATTCGCCAAAATACGCGCTTCGCGTCTGCCCCGGCGCGTATGAAGCGTCATTTCTCTGAGGCGCTTGTATCGTATGAGTACCACATTCCCCGGCGAGTTATTCTTCCGCGAATGATCAAGGTATGCTTACGTCACCCCATTCTTGCGGGTTATATTTTTGTTGTGAATCAATATTGTAAGATAAAAGCATTATTCGTAGAAAAACATCTTACGGCGCGATGGAATATGGCGTGGTCTACCAAGCGCATTCATTATAATAAGAAGTAAGTGTATGAAGTCATTTTTTGGAACAACAATAACAATAGCAACAGTGTGCATTATGTTCGTAGTGCTTGTGTTGGGCGTGCGCGGTTTGCCGGGGAATGTAAATATTGGAGAAATGAATTGGAAAACGTGGATTGAGGATGGTCCGTTTGAAACGTCTTCTGACAGAGCTCGTTTTGTGCTCACATATTCATTTATAGAAGAACAAAGCACCATTTTTTCTCTGGATGCTGCGCGCTTTGCAGTTCCTGACCTGGGTATGTCGTCTTCGGGAGATTATGTTTCGCTTTTTGCTCCAGGTGTCTCGTTTCTTGTTATCCCGGGATACATAGTCGGAAAGTTTTTTGGCGCGAGCCAGGCGGGAACATACGCGGTAATTATGCTCTTCGCTTTTCTTAACGCGCTTCTGCTTCGCGCGATAGCAATTCGGCTCGGCGCCCACCCAATTGCTTCTCATATGGGCGCGCTCGCGTTTTTGTTTGCGTCCCCCGCATTTGCCTACGCTGTAGCATTGTATCAGCACCATGTTTCTCTCTTTTTGATTCTTGCGTCCCTGTATATTGCAATGCGGTGGAAAGGGGTGTTGCCCGCGATGGCGGTATTATTTTTATACGGAGTGGGTTTTGTGGTTGACAACCCAAACGCAATACTCATGCTCCCGATTCTTTTGTATACCGCGGGGCAGTTTATTTATATCGCGCATAAACAAACTTCATCATACATCACTATTCGTTTTGTGGGTGCGCTCGCCCTTGCGGGGGTTATACTCCCCCTTATATTTTTTGCGTGGTTCAATAATGCTTCATATGGTGCCGCATTTAGCCTTCCGGGAACATTTGAGCGTGTTGTAGCAATTGATGAATTTGGGTATCCGACAGAATCTGATATTACAAAAGCGCAGGGGCTTAGTGACGCAGAAATTTCGGGCAAGAAAGATGAAAAGTCAGTAGTCGGTTTTTTCAAAACGCGCAATTTATTGAATGGATTTTACATCCATCTTATAAGCCCCGATAGGGGAATGATTAATTTTGCCCCCGTTCTTTTTCTGGGCATTGTTGGGCTTTTTATTTTGTATCGTCGTCAAAAAAGTATTGCGCGCGTGCTCGTGGGTATATGCGGTCTTACTTTTATATTGTATTCGTTGTGGGGTGATCCATGGGGCGGGTGGGCATTTGGTTCGCGCTATCTCATACCGATATACGCGATACTTGGCATTGGGGTGGCAGTCGCGCTTACGCGCTTTCGCAAAAATTACATATTCGTGATTTTGTTTCTCGCGCTTTTTTCGTATTCGGTGTGGGTGAATGTGTCGGGCGCCATAACAACAAACCTCAATCCCCCGCAGGTGGAGGTCTTGGCTCTTGAAGAGGTATTCGGTACTGAAATTAAATATACGCATCAGAAAAATTTTGATGCTCTGAAGGACAATAAATCAAAATCGTTTGTTTTTCAGACGGTGGCAAAGCGATATATGAGCGCTGCTACATATCATCGGGTCCTTGTCGGAATTTTGATCGCGGTGATGCTGTTGAGTATGTTGTATCTTTTGTTTGTTAAGCGAGTAGAAATATATGACGAGCATTAATATACCCATAACAAAAAATATGTCATCCCGTATCCATGCGTTTTTTGAAGAGCACGGTGTGTTTTTGGTTGTTTTTGTTTTGAGCGTTGTTTCAATCATCAGTTTCTGGGCGTACTACCAGAACGGATTGGGGCTTGCCTATAACGACGCGCGCTCGCACTTGGATATCGGTCGGCGCGTGGTTGAGGGATTAAAGCCGGGACTCGCGCAATTGGGAAGCGTGTGGCTTCCGCTTACGCACTTGTTAATGGCGCCGTTGATTTGGAATGATTTTATGTGGCATTCGGGACTTGCGGGTGCCTTGTGGAGCATGTTTGGGTTTGTGGGAACGGGTGTTGTAATCTACTTATTCTTGCGGCGTCTTCGAGTGGGACTATTGGGGCGGTTTGTCGGTGTTGCCGTGTTTGCGGCAAACTTGAATGTGCTTTATCTTCAGTCAACCGCGATGACGGAGCTTTTGTTGCTGTTTACGATGACGACCGCGGCGTATTTTATTATGCGGTGGTTCCAGGACGACAACATTATGTATCTCATCCAGGGGGCGGCATGGATAATGCTTTCTACGCTTGTTCGCTATGACGGGTGGTTTTTGCTCGGATTTGCGGGTGCCTTAGTGGTGTTCTATGTCCTGTTTGAAAAGGGGTTTCGTCCTGCTGAGGGGACTGCTGTTATATTTTTTACGCTTGGGGGGTTCGGGATTCTCTTATGGCTTTTATGGAACCAGCTTATCTTTAAGGACGCGCTCTATTTTATTTTCGGTCCGTATTCGGCAAAAGCACAGCAAGACCAAATTGATGCGGCGGGCTTGCTTGCTACGAAGGGTAATGTTTGGTTTTCTGCCAAGGTATATTTTTACGCGCTTGCGTATAATTCAGGGGCTCTTACGGTTCTTATGGGCTTTTTGGGGGCGGTTGTTCTTTGGTTCTCAAAGAACCTCCGTTTTCCGACGCGTATTTCAACGTTTGTTTTGTTGGCGCCGCTCTTTTTCAATATACTCGCGCTTTATTTGGGGCACTCCGTGCTCTATGTGCAGGGCCTCACTGGTGATTCGCTTTTTAATGTGCGCTACGGTGTGATGCTTATGCCGTCATTCGCCATTTTTATCGGTTATCTTGTTTCTCGGGCGGCGCCAGCGCGGTTTATTATCATCGGGCTTTTGGTGTTTGTGGCATTCTTCCAATTTTCAAGTGGGGATGCTGTAACCATTGACGACGCGCGAGTCGGCTCAAGCCAGAAAAATGTAACCGAGGTGAGTGCATGGCTTGCCGAGAACGCCGCGGATAAAGAAGGATTTATTCTGGTCGCCGCCGCTTCTCACGATGCGATTATCTTTTCGTCAGGCCTTCCTATGAAAAAATTCATTCATGAGGGGACGGGCGTGTATTGGGAAAGCGCTACTGAGTCGCCGGACCGGTGGGCGCGTTGGATAGTTATGCGTACATATTCCGAAGAAGACCTTACTTGGCGGCTGGTAAGCCGCGTGCCGGGATTTGGGGCATATGACAAAGTCCAGTCGTTCCCATTTGCCGATGTATACGAATTACGCCCGGAATATCTTCCCGAGCTGAATACGACGCCTACGCTTGGAAAACAAAAATAAAATGAAAGCCCCATTTTTTATAGGAATAGCGATATTGTTAGCGGTTCCGTACGCGGGATTCGCGTATGTTGAGAATGCTTCCGACGCTTTTTTTTGGAGCGTACAGTCAGTTGATACGGTAAAATATTCACGCGATCTTGCCCGGCAGATGCTCTACGACGCTTCTTTTTTGCAAATCATAGACCAGCAGGTGCGGGAGATAGCGGGTATTGGCGCTACCCATGTTGCTATAGGCACTCCATACGATAAAGAGTTTATTCCTGTTCTTCGTATGTGGGTGAATGCTGCCCGGCAGCATGGCTTATCGGTGTGGTTCCGCGGTAATTGGTCCGGATGGGAAGGATGGTTTGAATATCCCGCTATTTCGCGAGAAGAGCACATACAAAAAACAAAAAAATTTATATTGGACAATAAAAGTCTCTTTCAGGATGGAGATATTTTTACCGCCTGCCCGGAATGTGAAAACGGCGGACCGGGTGATCCCCGCAATACGGGAGATGCGCAGGGGCACAGAAAATTTTTGATGGATGAATATAAAACGACGCAAGATTCATTTGAGCGCATAGGAAAACGCGTAACATCCAATTATCTTTCTATGAACGGAGATATTGCGCGCCTTATCATGGACGAACCAACGACTGAAGTGCTTGGAGGCATTGTTGCTATAGATCACTATGTTTCTTCTCCGGCGCGCCTTGTGGCGGATGTTAAAGCGATTGCACGCCAAAGCGGTGGACGGGTGGTGTTAAGTGAGTTTGGAGTGCCGGTGCCGGATGTTCATGGTGTGATGCAGGAGTGGGAGCAGGCGCAATGGATACAAAACGCGTTTAAGGAACTCATAGCGATGCCCGAAGTTGTTGGGGTGAATTACTGGACGGGATATGGCGGGTCTACCGCCCTTTGGCGTGAAGATGGCGCGCCAAAGGCGTCGGTTGAGGTGATGCGCGAATATTTTATACCGGAAACAATATCCGGCTATGTAAAAGATACGCTTGATAGGCCGGTTGAAGGAGCGCTTGTCGCGCACCCATACGGTAGTGTTGTGAGTAAAAAAAACGGTTTTTTCGCGTTTCCGTATCGTGGGAGGAGCATTGCCATTACCGTTACGCGGGAAGGGTATGATAGCCGTACGATATCGCTTGAAGTTCCCTCAAAAGAAATATTTATTACCCTCTCTCAGCATGAAAAGGACTTTTGGTTCCGCTTTCTTAGTTTTTTGAAAAATATACTTTCTTTTTTCCGGAGAGATTGATTGCGTGTGGTGTGCGATAATGTATTGACTTTTAAATAAAAGTATGTTATTTAATTATTGAAGGTAAATGTACATAGACAATCAACGGAGGCGGTCATGAGCCCGGCTATAGCTAACTTGGTTATAGAGAAAAAAATAAGGATTTTTCCGTGGGATGCGGAAGGTGAATGCGGCGTTGACATATGCGTTGGGTCTCACAAGGTAGGCGAGATAATTGCGGAAAAAAAATCAGGAAAGATAATTCGTGATAAGATTGCCCGCGCTTTTCAGGGAAAAAAGAAAGGAATAAGTCCTTTGTGCCAATATATCCGCGTTGCTCTCAACGAAGAGAGGGAGAGAGAAAAATTGCGCCTTCTTTCCGATATAGGAAGCAGAGTGCGCTAAAAATAAGCGGCGTGCCAATGCGCGTCGCTTTATTTTTTCTTCATGACTGCCTAATTGTCCTCCAGTGTGAATGGGGTTGACAAAAAATCAAAGGTCTGATATGCTTGCACGGAAGCTGCTATTCACACCATATAAAGGCCTTATATATGATATTTTTAAGCCATATATAATTATTAATATTTATTTATAATATGATTTTTAGTTTACATTTCGTAAAAGAAGCATCAAAAAAGGTTGTCTCACTTTTGACTATCTTGGCGTTTGCATTAATGCCCGTCGGTTATACCGCACCGGCATTTGTATATGCCGACACTACTATTTTTAGCGATTCGTTCGGTTCGAGTCCGTCTGGCACCGTTTCTGGATGGGATGAGGACGAGTCATCTTTTGATTACGCGCAAGTTACTACCGATGATGCGCGCGGCGGATCTCCTACAACCGGTAACGCCGGTTTGCGCATGGGGGCGTCAATTACTCAAACTATTGATACGAGCGGATATGAGAATATTACGCTGTCTTTCTATTGGCGCGGCACGGAAGAAGCGTTTGAGGAAGGAGAGGATGATACATTGGATGTGTTGTGGCGCGTGGGCGAAGACGGCGATTTTACTTCTCTGTTTTCTGAAGACGCGGGATGCGGTGAGTGTGGCTGGGATTTTTTTGAGATCGGGCTCGGGGAGGATGCGAGCGATACAACCGTTCAGATTATGTTTGTGGGCGCTACAACCGACGATCTAGAACAAATAAAGATAGATGATGTTTTGGTCACTGGCACCGCACTTCCGGTGCTTGGCTCAATTACTGTTTGTAAGGTAATCGTCGATACTGACGGCGAAATAACTGACGGTTCGGAGAACCCGGGTTCTACATTTACCGTGTCATGGTTTAATCCTGATCCGGAGACATCACAGGGTCCCGCGGTGACGGTATTGGATGATGCTGTGTTTGAAACTCCATTGTCACTCAATGCGTCTCTTTTTGACGAGGGAGATGACGCTGAATGTGTCACATACGAGGAATTGGAACTCGGTGGGTATTATTACTCCGAAGAATCAATTGATGGCGATGGATGGGACGAATTTGAAAATCATGACCTTTTCTCTGAGGTTGTGATTGATCCTGAAGACGCGTATCCGTATGACGCAAGCTTATTTGATGGAGACGAGGGCAACGATGAAGGAAGGGAGAAAAATGCTGATGGCCATATCGTATTGACCGAAGGAAACCCCGACCGCACATTGCTTGTCGTTAACTACCTTTTGCCGTTCCCAACACTGACGGTTATCAAAGAAGTTATAAATGATAACGATGGAGAAGCAGATGTTGAAGATTTTGATTTGTTTGTCGGCGAAACAGAGGTAGAAAGCGAGGAAACAAATGAATTTGAGCCGGGCGAATACTCAATTACCGAATCGGGACCGGAAGGATACGAGCTCTCATTTGTTGACGGTGATTGTGACGGAGAGGGGCTCATTACTCTTGCGTGGGGCGGAGAATATGTTTGTTACATGGTTAACGACGATATTGCCCAAGAGGAGGAGGAAGAAGAACAGCAAGAAGAGATCCTTGGTTGTACCGATTCCAATGCCAGCAACTTTGACTCCGAAGCTACCGAAGATGACGGAAGTTGTGAATTCCCCGAAGAGGAGGAAGAAGACAACAATGATGACAATAACGGCGGCGGCGGTGGAACCGGCGGCGGTGGAACGGACAATTTCCAGCAAGGCACCTCTGGCGGCAATTTAAATCCTCCCCCCGTTCCGACGGGTGAAGTGCTCGGTGCGAGTACCGGCCCCGAAGGCGAAGTATTGGGAGAAACATGTGAAGCGCTTATTCGCTCATATATTAAATCGGGGGCGGCAAATGACGCTGACGATGTCAGTAAACTCCAAGAGTTTTTGAACAGTCATTTAGGGCTTAATCTCCCCATCACCGGATTCTATGGCGCGCTTACATTAGAGGCTGTAAATCAATTCCAGCTGAAATACGGAGACGACGTTCTTGCTCCATGGATTCCATTCGGCCATCCTGATACAAACACTCCAACGGGATATGTATATAAAACGACAAAGTGGAAGATAAATAATCTTGTCTGTCCGGACTCGGAACCATTCCCAGCCCTTCCGTAAAGGAAATAGGTAACTAAAATATCCCGCTTCTGCGGGATATTTTAGTGAAAGGGGATGATATAATAAATATATATGAAGAAGTTAGCAAAAAAATATCTCATAGCGCATAAGGATAATGACGGCAAACCGCACATCCTTCGCGGGAGGGCAGTGGCAACCATTGCTCTTTTTGTGGGTGTTCTTTTTCTTGCTTCTCTGGTGCAGCACGCGCTTGTTCCCAGTACGAATTTCGCCGCGGTCATCTCATCTGTTCTGGTGGATCTTACAAATGGAGACCGCGCAGAGAGCGCGCGCTCTCCGCTTACGGTAAATCCCATGTTGTCATATGCGGCAGAGCTCAAGGCGCGGGATATGGCGCAAAAAAGTTATTTCGCGCACACTTCGCCCGAAGGCATAACGCCGTGGTATTGGTTTAGGGAAGCCGGATATGACTTTTTGTATGCCGGAGAGAACCTAGCGGTTAACTTTTCTGACTCTATTGATGTTGAGCAGGCGTGGATGAATTCTCCGTCGCACCGAAAGAATATTTTGAGTGAACATTTCTCTGAAATAGGCATTGGTATGGCGCAGGGGTACTATAAGGGGCGCCAAACCACATTTGTGGTGCAGCTTTTCGGCTCGCCCCTGTCCCCAGATATTGCCCAAGGCATAGCAGAGACAAAGAGCGCTTTGCCGAAACAAGAAACCAAAACGCTTGCGGACGAAGAGGTGGTAGTGCTTGGTGATGCGGTTGCGTTACAGAGCGAGGAGCTTCCAGAAACCGAAGATTCTTTTATTGCAATCGATGTGAATGGATATGCGCTACCCGAATCAAACTTTGTGCCGGATGTAGAAAACGATATTTCGTACGCAAATCTGTTTGATACGCTTGCCTCAGCTCCGCGGCGGCTGCTTTATGCAATGTATGGAATACTTGCCATGCTTATTCTTTTGGCGCTTTCTTCATATTTTGCGCATGAGGTAAAAAAACACCATGTGCGCCATATCATATACGGTTTTACGCTCCTAATATTTATGGCGGGGCTCTTTTACGCAAGTCATATATTTATCTTCACAAGGGTATTTGTGCAATAATCCGGGGCTTTATAAATCTAGTCCGATAAACGGCTCACACTCCGTGTGAGCCGTTTATTTTGGCTTAACAAAGCCATTTCCCTGCTTTTGCAAAGAGACTTGACTTTTACTTTTTTATATGATATAATGCACCGCAGATGATGAAGATAGTGCGTACCGGACAGCAAAGGGGGGAACATTCCAGAAGCAGTATTCATTATTTTAAAATATATTTAATTTTCTTCTAGGAAGAACCCCCTTTACTGTTCGGTACATTGTTGCTATTATCACCAAAGAAAAAAGCACCTCCTTCATAACTATTGAGAGGATTTCTATCATCGGTGACGGGGTGGACCGTCACAAGAAGTGGTAGTTATTACCTACCTCCCGTACTCTCAATGGAATAGAACGCGAGGAAGTCCTTTGGGGAGAAGGATGTTCCTCAGAATCCATCCCGTTACGAATTTCATAGATTACAATCTCATGAAAACTGCGGCAGGATATATCTTGCTCAATCGAACAGATTTTCATGAAATTTGTAACGGGATTCCGAAAAACTAAAGGGGAGCCAGTGTTAAAGGAGGAATGGCTCTCCTTCTATTTTTAAGACGGTACCGTAGTAGTGTTTTAAAAATAGAAGATTAAAAACTATATAAAGAGGAGGCTTTGGCCAGTGGCGAAATGCAGAGGCAATAGACTGTTTAAGAAAAGAGGGCGGAAGGGCGGCGCGGGCAAAAAAAGGAATATCCGACTCAGGAACATGGGACGCAGGGTATTACAGGAAACATTCGGAGACCTTAAGACATCCCCCACATTTCCTCTAAAGCATCGCGAAGTTCTCAAGGTGAGAGATGGAACGGGGAGAGTGGTAGAAGAGATAGAGATAATCTCCCCCCACATTAAAAAAGGAAAAAAGGGCGATCCGGACATGCAAAGAGCTGATATCTGTATCACACATTTCGGTTAACAAATTGCGGCAATCATAGCATGCACCATGCAGATTGCCGCTTTTTTATTTTCTCTGCAGGGCTCGTTGCAGAAGCGGGGTATTTTACATATAGTGTAGGAAACGACATTGAAAAAAGAGGGTACCATGGATGCACGGGAAAAGGCAGCAGAAAAGATTATAGTAGCGCTTGATGTGTCCGACACGGGGTCGGCAGTACGCATGCTTGAGAAACTTTCGCCGTTTGTGAGGCGATTTAAGGTGGGGCTCTCGTCCTTTATGGGTATAGGCGCCCCGGAGGCAATCGGCCTTGTGCGCAGCTTTAATGCGGGAGTTTTTGTAGACGGCAAATTTCACGATACGCCAAAAACCGTAGGAAATGCGGTGCGCGCTCTTCAGCGTTATCCTTATATAGAATTTTTTACGGTGCATGCAGCAGCGGGAGAGGCAGCGATACAAGAGGCAGCGAAGGAAAAGGGCAATGCAAAGCTGATCGCGGTTACCGTTCTTACTTCGCTCAACGACTGGGATGCTCATAATGCCATACGCTTGCACCGGATAGAGGCATCGCGTCACTTTACAAAAATTGCGATGCAGTCGGGTGCTGACGGCATTGTGTGTGGTGTGCGGGACCTGCCTTGGTTTATGCAAGAGAAGGATGACGATATCAGGCACGCCATAAAAGTAGTGCCGGGCATTCGGCCGGCGTGGTATACGCAGTCGGATGACCAGCGGAACATCGGTACGCCGAAAGAAGCAATTACGAGAGGTGCTGACTTTTTGGTTATTGGCCGTCCTATTACGAACCCGCCGAAGAGTATAGGGACGCCACAAGACGCCTTTCAGTTAATTGTTGATGAGATAGCAGGGGTGCTGTGATGCAGGACGCGCATATGATATGGAATGAGAAGCAATTCCTCAAAGCATTTGAGCAAAAAAAAATTGTTCGTACGGGGCATTTTGCACTCAAGAGCGGAGAGCATGCGCTTGAGTATATAGATAAAGATACGCTCTATATGCATGCCTACGACACCCTCCTTTCTGATGTGTCCTGGCATATGGCGCACGCAGTGTACGCAGCGGGCATGCACGACATAGATGTTGTTGTAGCTCCTGAAAAAGGGGGTATTGTTCTTCAGTATCTTATTTCGCGCCACTTGTCGCTCATGACAGGAAAGAACATATACGGAGCGTATGCCGAATGGAAAACAGATAGAGGCAGAATATACGATCCAATGTGGGGGTGGGGTAAGAAGGGAATGAAGGCAGTGCTTGTGCAATACGACTCGTTTACATTCCGGGATGCGTATAAGAAAATAATTCCTTCTGCGCGCGTACTTGTTGTTGATGATGTGCTTACGACAGGAACGACGCTCAAGCCTCTTATCGCCGACATCCGCCTTTTGGGCGGTATCGTTGAGCGTGTTTCTGTTTTGTGGAATAGAGGAGGAGTTGCCGCTGCTGACTTAGGTGTGACGAATCTCTTTTCTCTCATACATAAAAAGCTCACTACATGGAAGCCGCACGCTTGCCCTATGTGCAAGGGAGGCATATCGGTTACCAAGTTAAAATAAATTCACCGCCACTTCTGATGTGGCGGTTTTTTTATATTTTGCCTGCCGCAAAGCTGTTTTCTGTTAACGGAGAAAACAAAACCCCCTCCTTCTTGCGAAGGAGGGGGCACTTCTTAGGCCTACGAAGTTTATTTTACTGCTTCTTTGAGAGCTCGACTGGCGCGGAATTTCGGTACCGTTGTTGCCGGTACGTCAACCATCTCGCCGGTGCGAGGATTGCGGGCTTTGCGTGCCGCGCGTGCCTTCGCATCGAAAATCCCGAAGTCGCTGATGGAAACTTTATCACGCTTTTTGAGAGAGTCGGTGATTGCCATGAAGACGGTATCCACCGCTTCTTCTGCTTGTTTTTTTGTTCCACCGAGCTTCTCGTGAACGAGGTCAACAATGTCTGTTTTTTTCATAAGAGCGTAAACATGCAATGTTACCAATAATGTGTGTGACCTTTTTTCAATAATATCATAGCTTTTTTTGGACAACAACGCTGGATGTGTGGCGCGATAATGCGTTCACACACGGCAAAACGAGCCGTGAAACAGCCCGTTTTGTGCTTTAATGTCTTTTTTCAATTGTTTCATCTGCCCGCTTTTGCTTCCCTGCGCGTGTCTTTATCGGGCATAATCTATGACACGGGTCTCACGAATGACATGGACTTTGATTTCGCCCGGATATTTGAGTTCTTGCTCTATACGCTCGGCAATCTTGCGTGCGAGCTCTTTTGCTTGCAGATCCGTTACATGTTCGGGAGAGACGAAAATGCGTATTTCGCGCCCCGCTTGTATTGCGTATGATTTCTCAATGCCTTCAAATGAATTTGCGATGCGCTCAAGGTCTTCAAGGCGCTTGAGATAATGCTCAATCGTATCTCTTCGCGCGCCAGGACGTCCGCCGGAAATGGCATCAGCAGTCTGCACGATAATAGATTCAACTGTTTCGTACGGATATTCCTCGTGGTGTGCTTGCATCGCTTTGATGACCGCTTCGTCAACGCCGAATTTTTGAAGTATCCGCCGTCCGATTTCAACATGCGTTCCTGGAATTTCGTGGTCAACCGCTTTTCCGATATCATGCAAGAGCGCTCCTTTCTTTGCGATGGTGACATCGGCGCCCAGCTCTTCGGCAAGCATGCCCGCGATATGCGACATTTCAACGGAATGACGCAATACATTTTGTCCGAAGCTAGTGCGGAAATGCAGCCGTCCTAAAAGGATAACTAGCCGCGGGTCCAGGTCAAAGACCCCAATCTCGTATGCTGCGGCTTCTCCTGCTTCTTTCATCATCTTTTCTACTTCTGCTTTTGCTTTTTCAATGGTTTCCTCAATCCGTGCGGGCTGTATTCGTCCGTCGAGGACTAAGTTTTCAAGCGCCATCTTTGCGATTTGCCGGCGCACCGGGTCAAAACTTGAGATGACGATTGAGCCCGG
The DNA here is from genome assembly GCA_002772995.1 of Candidatus Niyogibacteria bacterium CG10_big_fil_rev_8_21_14_0_10_46_36. Taxonomy (NCBI): domain Bacteria; phylum Candidatus Niyogiibacteriota; species Candidatus Niyogibacteria bacterium CG10_big_fil_rev_8_21_14_0_10_46_36. The sequence continues at coordinate 102,391 of PFCO01000009.1, read as the reverse complement.
CGTATCATCTACGATAACTTCAACTCCCGCGGCACGCTCAAAGGTGCGGATATTGCGTCCTTCCTTCCCGATAATCTTTCCCTTGAGGTCGTCGGACGGGATTTGCACAGTTGTAGTTGTCATTTCGGAGACATTTGCAGGAGCTAAGCGCTGAATAACAGATGCAAGAATGTTCCGCGCGGTCTGCTCAAGCTTTTCCATGCCGAATGTTTCTATCTTTTTGATTCGCGCCAGGACATCGTCTTCGTATTTTTTCTCAAACAGCCGAAAGAGCTGTTCTTTTGCTTCTTCCGCGGTGAGACTCGCTAACTTTTGGAGTTCTTTTTGGCGTTCTTCTTCGGCTTGTGCGAGATCCTTTTTAATCTTTTCTATTTCTTCTCCTTTTTGTGCAAGCGTTTGGGAATGCGTCTGGATGTCTTTTTCCCGCTTTTCTATGTTCGTTTCTTTCTGGGTAACGCGCGTTTCGAGTTCGCGAAGCTGAGACTCGCGTTCGCGCGCCTCTTTCTTTGCGGCATCAATTGCCGTCTCCGCTTTTTGTTTTGCTTCGTCTATTATCTTTTGCGCCTCGTCTTTGGCGTCAAGAATGAGCTGTTTTATCTTAAGCTCAATCGAGTCCCGTCGTTGCTGGGCGAGAATTTGCCGCGTAATGTAGCCTGCTACCCCCCCGATGATTGCTGCTACAAATATGATGACCAGGTGCGTAGTGGTGATGATCATATGATTCAAACGGTTCTCCTTTTCCGTATGCATCCGTTTCACGGCGAAAAGCCCCCACCCTCTTCATGAGGTTTTTCTTTGGAATAGATGTTGTCGTAGGAATTAAGAACACGTTTTTTTACAAAATGTGATAAACAATACGATAATCATAGCAAAAAATCAGTCTTTTGTCCAGAAACCGCCTGCGATGCGTTTTTCGGCGGTGCGGGCGGGATGCTACAATGAATATACAATGACGGACAAGAAACAGCTTTCTCTCATGCATATCCCGTACAAGCCTCTTGTGCTCGTGATTCTTGACGGATTTGGGGTTAATCCCGCGCTTACCGAAGGCACTTGGCAATACGCAAAGATGCCGACCATCCGTGAGATAGAACGATCGTATCCGTTTACGACATTACAGGCGTCGGGAATCTCCGTCGGGCTTATGTTTGGCGAGCCGGGAAACTCTGAAGTCGGCCACTTAACAATAGGTTCAGGCCGTGTCGTGTACCATCATCTCCCGCGGATTATTGTTTCTATCCAGGACGGCTCATTTTTTAAGAACGAAGCGTTTTTGAATGCGTTGTCTCATGCGCGCAAGCACTCGGGAACCGTGCACATGCTCGGACTCTTTTCTTCCGGGTCGGTGCATGCCTATGCTGATCATTGGTATGCACTTTTAGATTTAGTGCGGGAGAAAGGAGGCGATGTTCCGACTGCTCTTCATATGTTTACCGATGGACGGGATGCCCCGCAAAAAGAGGGCGCTCATTTTATAGAAATGATTCAAAAGAGGCTTCGGGATGAATATCCGTTTGCTGCCATCGTTTCTCTTATCGGGCGACGCTTTGCAATGGACCGCGATGATCACTGGGAACGGATAGAGTCGGCGTATCGCCTGTTTACGGAAGGGGGAGGAAATGCGTTTGATGACCCTCATACATATATAGAAAAGCAATACGCTGAAGACAAAACTGATGAATTTATTGAACCCGGATATTTAAAAGACGACGCCAATGCTCCCGCGGGGCGCATACGGGCGGGTGACGCGGTAATCTTTGTGAACTATCGCGAAGACAGTATGCGCGAACTCACTGAAGCGTTTACTCTGAACGGTTTTGACCGGTTTGCACGGAATATCATTGATAATGTTTTTTTTGTGACGATGACGGAATATGACAAACGGTTCCCGGTACATGCCGCATTCCCTCCGCTCGAAATCGCTTATCCTTTAGCGCGTGTCATATCTGATGCGGGAAAAAAGCAAATTCATATCGCCGAAAGCGAAAAGTACGCGCATGTCACCTATTTTTTTAATGGTGGGATAGAAAGCCCCTTCCCGGGCGAAGACAGAAAGCTCATACCGTCTCCCAAGAACATCCGTTTTGATGAAAAGCCCGAGATGTCCGCTGCGGGCGTTACCGAATCGGTGCTTGATGCGATAGAGTCATATGATTTTGTGCTTGCAAATTTTGCGAACGGCGATATGGTCGGGCATACCGGAAACCTCCAGGCGACGGTAAAGGCTATTGAGGTGATAGATTTTTCCTTAGGGATGATTATCCCGAAGGTGCTTGAAAAAGGGGGGGCAGTTATCGTGACTGCTGATCACGGAAATGCCGAAGAGAAGATATTTTCTACTTCGGGTGAAAAGCGTACCAATCACACCTCAAATCCGGTGCCGTTTTATTTGATAGCTAACGAAACGAAACGAACGGCACCTCGGAGCGATGCTGAAACGCGGGTGATGTACGGACATACCGAGGGCGTTATTACTGACATTGCGCCAACAATTCTTGAATTACTTGATCTTCCGGTCCCGAAAGAAATGATAGGTCTTTCTCTGCTCGGGCGCTTGCTTAAATAATACCTGTATATGCATATTATCCGGACACTTGCGACATTACCCCGCGACATTTCATCTCTTCCTCGGTCTATCCGGTGGATAGCATTCGTGATGTTTTTGTATTATCTCGGCTGGGGTATCGTTGAGCCGTTTTTAGGAATCTATTTTAATGACCTTTTGGGTTCGTATACTTCCGTAGGTATCATTTTTTCGCTATTGTATTTCTTTTCCATTTTTCTTTCGCTGCCGTTCGGCGACCTTGCCGACAATGTTTCAAAGCGGACGATTATAACGCTCATGCTTATCTGCTATATTCCGATAGGTCCGGTGATAGCGGCGCTCCGCACTATTACTGACGCGGTTTTTTTCCGGCTGTATCATGCGTTTCTCGCAACGGGATTGTGGGCGTCTACCGAAGCGTATGTCCGCAGCCACTCTCCGCGGAAGCAATCGTCAGAGAGCATGGGGGTGTTTGATATGGCAGTTGCGGGAGCCTCAGTGTTTGGAGCGCTCATCGGAGGATTTTTAGTTGTGCGTTTTGGAATCCATACGCTTTTTTATATGATGCCCGCGTTTAGTATCATGGCGCTTATTACAATCTTGCGCCTTCCTGATTCGGACGGAACATTTTCTCTGTGGAAAGGTGTGCGGGAAATAGTCCGGCAGGGTCTTTTCCGCCACGAATTCCAAGATTTTTTCTCTATTCCGGGAATCGCGCACATGACCGCACTTTCATTTCTGTTTAATGTTGTCGGAGCGGGCGTTGCGATATTATTGCCGCTTGTGTACCGGGCGTTCGGAGTGTCGCTATGGGAGATCGGACTCATATACGCGGTATTCATGATGCCCGCGTTTTTTGAAGTGCCGTTCTCGGTGCTCGCCGACCGCACCAATAAGCGGGTGCTCTTTATAGTAGGGTCGCTTGCAGCGGTCGGCATAGAGCTTTGCATGGTGTGGACGCATTCAGTGTTTGTGCTTTTTGCCTTGTCTCTTGCGTTGGGCACCGTGTTCGCTCTTTTGCGCCCACTTATTGAGGGCGTAATCACAAATTGTATGCCGCATGAACGCATGGGAGAATTGAATGGCGTATACCGTTCTTTTATTTTGCTGGCGCTTGCGTTCGGCTCATTTATTATCGGTCCGGTTGCCGATGCTTTTACGGTGCAGGCGCCGTTTCTTATAGGCGCGATTCTTATGGGGATATTTTTTGTGCTGGTGCTCTTTATCCCGCGCTCCCTTCTCCAAACGGAAACCACATAGCATCCCTCCGCGCTCTCGCCGGAAAACAGTGATACATTAATGCTTTTTGGTGCTTAAAGCTTAGAAATAGTCTTTGAAAAAAGGAATGTAGCTGCCCGAGAACAAGAGAGCATGAGTAGCAGTTTGCAAGTATGAAAACATATCAAAAAAGCCGAGCTTGGCCGGCTGTTTATTTTGTTCACATGCTTGACATGTAAAAAAAACCTGATATACTGGGTATATTATTAGTCCGCTTGATGATACAGCGGGCTTTCTTTTTAGAAAAAATACTATATGTTAACAGACTTAAAAACATTCAAAGCGGCCCTTGAACAGCTTGAGGTTGACCGCGGAGTTCCTCGCGCAAAAATTATTGAGGCCATTGAAATGGCGCTTGCCGCTGCCTACAAGAAAGAATACGGCAAGAAAGACCAAATCGTGCGTGCTTATTTTGATTTTGAAAAAGGTAATGTCCGGTTTGAGCAGATAAAAATAGTTGTGGATGAGTCCATGATAAAAAGCGAAGAGGAGCTTGAGGAAGAGGCGCGCATCCGTGAGGAAAAAATGCGCGAAGCAAAAGAAAAGGGAGAGGAGTACCGCGAAGATCGCCGTGAAGAAGAAGAGATTCCTGCCGCGGGAGATGATGAAGAGGCCCCGCGCAAAGTCCGTTTTAATCCGGAGCGCCACATTATGCTTGATGAGGCAAAGAAAATAAAAAAAGGTGTAAAGCCCGGTGAGGAGCTTGTTTTTCCGCTTGAGTATAAAGAAGAATACGGGCGCATTGCTTCACAAACTGCAAAGCAAGTCATTATCCAGCGCATCCGAGAAGCGGAACGGGAATCCGTGTATGACGAATACAAAGAAAAAGAAGGAGAAGTCATCTCCGGTATTGTCCAACGGGTGGAAAACCGGAATGTGTTTTTGGATTTAGGGCGCGCAACGGCGATTCTTCCTTCTGATGAACAGGTTCGTGGAGAGCGGTATCGTATCGGTGAGCGCATAAAAGCGTATTTGCTATTGGTAGAAAAGACCGCCCGCGGAACAAACATGTATCTTTCGCGGTCTCATCCGCGCTTTTTGACTAAGTTGTTTGATATTGAAGTGCCTGAAATCGCAAACGGCGTTGTTGAAATAAAAGCAGTTGCACGCGAAGCGGGTTCCCGCTCAAAAATCGCGGTATTCTCAAATGATCCGAATGTTGACCCAGTAGGCTCATGCGTTGGACAGAAAGGAATTCGCGTCGGTACCATCATCAACGAGCTTGGCGGAGAAAAAATAGACATCATTGAATGGTCCGAAGAATCGGAATCATTTATCGCGCATGCGTTGTCTCCGGCGCGTGTGCTTGATGTGGAAATACGAGAGACGCAAAAAGAAGCGGCAGTAACTGTTGCTGATGACCAGCTATCTTTGGCGATTGGCCGCGCGGGGCAGAATGTCCGGCTTGCAGCAAAGCTTACCGGGTGGAAGATAGATATCCGTTCCCGCGAAGGCGAATCGGTAGCGAAGGCTGATGAAGAAGGCGCAACGAAAGTTGAAGAGAGTTCAGAAGAACAGCCGAAGAAAAAAGACACTCCGGCTGAAAGCGCAGAAAAACAAGAAGAAGAGAAATCTTCCAAAGAATAATTTAATTAATTCAAATTGTTTATCGTATATGGATACACCCACATTACTTTCTTTTATTATCGGTATTAGCATCGTAGGAACCCTTTTTGCATTATGGATGCGGAGCCGTGTTGCGCGCGCGCCGGAGGGCAATGAGGACATGCGGCGTATCGCATCCGCTATTCAGGAAGGCGCATCCGCCTACATGAAACGCCAGTATATAAATGTAGGATATGTTGCGATAGTTCTTACTATTATATTGTTCATTTTTCTCGGCTGGACAACAGCTCTCGGATTTTTGATTGGTGCTGTTGCCTCAGCTTTGGCGGGATACTTGGGTATGATGACCGCGGTGTTTTCAAATGTGCGCGTGAGTGAGGCTGCGCGTTCGGGTGTTTCATCAGCATTCCGGCTTGCATTTTACGGCGGCTCAGTAACAGGATTTTTGGTAGTAAGTCTTGCGCTTTTTGTTGTGGCGCTTTTTTGGATGCTTTTCGGGGATGTGTCAGCGCTTGTAGGGCTTGGATTTGGAGGCTCTCTTATTTCGGTATTCTCCCGCTTGGGAGGCGGTATCTATACGAAGGGCGCTGACGTGGGCGCTGACCTCGTAGGAAAGGTAGAAGCAGGTATACCGGAAGATGATCCCCGAAATCCTGCAGTTATTGCGGATAATGTGGGTGACAATGTCGGGGATTGTGCAGGAATGGCCGCAGATTTGTTTGAGACATATGCGGTAACGCTCATTGCAGCTATGCTGTTGGGTTCATTGATATTCCCTGGCATCAATGCGGCAATGATTTATCCATTGGTGCTTGGCGCAATTGCGCTCATTGCGTCTATGGTTGGAACTTTTGCCGTGCGCGCTCACAGCAAAACAGACATTATGAAAGGGTTGTATAAGGGACTCATTACTGCAGGTGCGCTTTCGCTTATCGCGTTCTATCCGATAACAAAAATATTCGTTCGCTCATCAAACGAAGCAGTTTCTTTTCTCGGAGATTCCATTTCGCCGCTTCTCGGGAGCGCGGGAATGGTATATGGCGCCGCTGTTGTGGGGCTTGCGGTTACATTTTTGATAGTACTCTTTACGGAATATTACACATCAAAGAACTTCCGTCCGGTAAAAGCAATTGCCAAAGCGTCAGAATCAGGACATGGAACAAATATCATCACCGGGCTTGCAATGTCTATGGAGGCAACCATTCTTCCAATAATCGCAATTGCGCTTGGTACACTTGTTGCGTGGTGGCTCTTCGGTGTGTATGGCATTGCTATTGCGACCGTGTCCATGCTTTCGCTTACCGGTATTATTGTTGCGATTGATTCGTTTGGGCCAATCACCGATAATGCGGGCGGTATTGCGGAGATGAGCGGGATGTCTAAAGAAGTGCGCGACACGACAGACGCGCTTGATGCGGTAGGAAACACCACAAAAGCGATAACAAAAGGATATGCGATTGCGTCGGCGGGGCTTGCAGCGCTCGTTCTCTTTAGTTCGTATATCTCGGATATTGAAAAGCTCGGAGGAAGTGTTTCATTTGAATTATCGAACCCCATCGTACTTGTTGGCATATTTTTTGGTGCAATGCTCCCGTACTTTTTTGGGGCGCTCTCTATGCAGGCGGTAGGGAAGGCAGCACAGAGCATTATCACTGAAGTGCGAAGGCAATTTAAGGAAATGCCCGGCATTATGGAGGGCACGCAAAAGCCAGATTATGCGCGTGCGGTAGATATTGTTACCCGTGCGGCGCTCAAAGAAATGATATTGCCTGCATTGGTTCCAATAGCGGTTACTATTGCTATTGGGTTTATATTCGGACTGGAGGCGCTTGGCGGACTCTTGATGGGCGTTATTGTGACTGGTCTTTTTGTTGCGCTGTCAATGACTGCGGGAGGAGCGGCGTGGGACAATGCTAAAAAATATATTGAAGAAGGGAATTATGGCGGGAAGGGATCATTTGCGCATCAGGCCGCAGTAACCGGAGACACGGTAGGCGATCCCTACAAAGATACAGCGGGTCCCGCAATCAATCCGATGATTAAAGTGGTAAACATTGTTGCATTATTACTTCTTGCGTTTCTTGTGTAATGCGTATGGCAGAGATAAAAGAACTCTCTTCTTCCCAGATAGAAATAACCGCGGAAATTCCTGCGGCTGATTTTGAGAAAGCATATGCGCACACACTTGAGCGGTATAATAAAGAACTTCAGATTCCCGGATTTCGTCCCGGGCATGTTCCGGAGCATATTATCCGCGAAAAGATAGGAGAATCAACGCTTTTGCAGGATGCCGCTGAGCAAACGATACAGGTGTGGTATGAAAAATTTCTTGAAGAAGAAAAGATAGAGGCAATCGGTCCGCCACAGGCGTCCATCACCAAAATGGCACGCAACAATCCGCTTGGGGTAAAATTGGTAACGGCAACGCTTCCAAAAATAGAACTTCCGGATTATAAAGCGATAGCGGCGGAGGTCATGAAACAGAAAGACGATATTGTTGTTGAGGATAAAGAGATAGATGATACGCTTGAACATTTGCGGAAGTCAAAAATGAGAACCGAGCAGGCGCATGCTTCTCAGGACAATCCCGCAAAAGACGGCGCGCAAACAACAGAGCAAAAAGAAATAGAGATAGATGATGAGTTTGCAAAAAGCTTTGGGAATTTCCAGACCCTTGCGGAGCTTCGCGAAGCTATCCGTGCGAACATACGGCTTGAAAAAGCAACGAAGAAGAAAGAGGAAAAGCGGATGGCAATCCTTGAGCGGATCGCAGAAAAGATAAAAGTAGATATCCCCGATATCATGATAACAAGCGAGAAGAACAAAATGATAGCGGAATTAAAATCATCCATTGAGAACATGGGCATGAAATGGGATGACTATCTTGCACATGTAAAAAAGACTGAAGAAGAAATACGGAAAGGATGGGACGACCAAGCGCGAAAGCGCGTTTTGTTCGGATTGATTTTGCGCATGCTTTCCGCGCAGGAGCATGTCCAGATAGACGAAAAAGAGCTCGATGCGCTTGTGGAAAATCTTAAGAATCAATATGGGCACGATAATACCGACGAACATGCAATGGAGCATCTCCGCGAATATGCATATGGAGTATTAAAGAACGAAAAAATATTCCAGATGCTCGAAGGCCCTGACGATAAAAAAGAGTCATAAAAAATGATATAATATACATATATTATGGAAAAACAAACATACAATTATCTTATTCCGACAGTTGTCGAAAAATCGCAGTTTGGCGAACGCGCCTACGATATCTATTCGCGCTTATTGAAGGAACGCATTGTGTTTCTTGGCGGCTCCATTAATGATGGCGTTGCAAACACTATTATCGCGCAGTTATTGTTTTTGGAGTCCCAGGATCCCAAAAAAGACATTTCGCTTTATATTAATTCTCCGGGCGGTTCGGTTTCTTCTACGCTTGCAATCTACGACACAATGCAGCATATCAAACCGGATGTTTCAACAATTTGCGTAGGATTTGCGGCTTCGGGTGCTGCTATCCTTCTTGCCGCAGGACAAAAGGGAAAGCGCTTTTCTCTGCCGAATGCCGAAGTGATGATTCACCAGGTGCTTGGTGCTGCTGAGGGGCAGGCAACAGAGATTGAGATATCAGCAAGGCACATCTTGCGTGTAAAGCAGAAGCTGAATGACATCCTTGCAAAGCACACTGGCCAATCTATCGTTACGATTGAGAAGGATACTGATAGAGATTTCTTTATGGAGCCCGAAGAGGCCCGAAAATACGGCATTATCGATAGGATTGTCCGTTCTAAGAACGATGCAGCGAATGCTGAAGCAGCTCCCAAGAAGAAGAAAAAGTAATAGTGCCCTGTTTTTTGAGAAAAACCGTCCTGAGACCGGCGGTTTTTCTTTTTTAACAGATATTCCGTTTACCTGCAGGGTGTTTGCGGGGTATACTATAAATAATGGAAAATAAATCTTCTTCGTCTATTTTTGACTCATTAAATATACGAAAAACATGCGATAGGTATCGTGTGGGATTATGGCAATGCCCGCAATTTTTGTTTATTATTATGGGCTTTGTCATTATTGTTGCGATTATTTTCACCAACTTAACCGCGCGCTTGTACACTGAACCGGAGGTCGCAGCTCTTATTGTGCTTGTGGTAACCGCTCTTTTGTTCTCTGTGGGGACGGTGCTCGTGCGTGCGTTTGAGGAGATTGCCGAGGCGTCGGTTGCAAAATCAGAATTTATCAGCGTGGTCTCGCACGAAATGCGCAACCCCTTATCGACCGTAAAATGGCAATTAAATCTTTTAGAGAAAACGAGCGAAGAGCTCGCAAATCCCGAGCTCACTGAAAGTCTTGCGACTATTCAAGACCAGAATACCAAAGCAATCCGTTTGGTGAATGAATTGATTGAGGTGTATCGCATTGAAGACAACAAGGTTGTTGTCACCCCCGCGCCATTCTCTCTCGCTACGCTCACCGAAAAAACACTCAATGATTTTGAGCACTTTGCGAAAGCGCTTAACATTAATATGTCTCTTATGGCCGCATCAAACCTCCCGCTTGTGTTTGCTGATAGAAAAAAAATAGAAGTTGCTATTGGGCACTTGCTGGATAATGCGATTCAATATAGTGAAGAGGGGGGAGAGATAACAATCACTATCCAGCAAAAAGGCTCTTTTGTTATCTGGACCGTTAGCGATCAGGGAGTTGGCATACCGAAAGAAGAGCTTGATTTGGTGTTTGGAAAATTCTTCCGCGCACATAACAAGTTGCGGTATCACACAAGCGGTTTAGGTCTAGGATTGTATCTCGTGCGCTCTCTTATTGAGTTGTCGGGCGGTCAGGTGCGTGTACAATCGCAAGAAAGCAAAGGAACAACTATTTGGTTTTCGTTGCCTATTAGTCCATTAGGCGAAGGGGATGCTTCCCGCGAACCGTTAGTAAGCGTATAAATTATATGAAAAATAAAATCCTTATTATTGAAGACGACACGGTATTTCAAAAAGTATTATCTCAAGCGCTGGAAGACGCGGGCTTTGAGACTGTTACCGCGTCGGATGGCGAAGCGGGTGTCCGTCTTGCTGACAAAGAAGAGCCTCAGTTGATTGTCCTTGATGTTATTCTTCCGAAAAAGGACGGGTTTACGGTTATGGAATACCTTTCTAAATCCCCAAAACTTTCATCTGTCCCCGTAATGGTCATTACCAACCTTGAGGGGTCTCATGATGTAGAGCGGATGATGACGCTTGGCGCAAAAGGGTTTCTCATCAAGGTGAATTATTCCATGGAGGAGATCGTCGCTGCGATCAAAAACATCATGGACACCTATGCGGTGAAAAAGAAAAAATGAAAATAGAATCAAAACGCCTCAAATTATTTCTTCTCGATTCGGATCTTGTTTCTTCGAAAGACATTGAAGCGGCGGAAAAAGAAGCGGAAAAAACAAAGATGTCGCTTGGCGATGTTCTCGTAAAACAGGGAAAAATGTCTGAAGACGACCTCATTCGTCTTGAGGCGTATATCTTAGGATTTCCGTTCGTAAATTTGGAACAGGAAAATATTAATCCCGATGTGCTGCGCATTATCCCGGAGCCAATCGCGCGCAA
>PFCO01000009.1:15831-91395 GCA_002772995.1 Candidatus Niyogibacteria bacterium CG10_big_fil_rev_8_21_14_0_10_46_36 | reverse complement strand
CTCGACCCAGAAGACCTGGAAACCGTCGAGTTTATCAAGAAAAAATCGAATCTTAAGATTGCCCCCCGCTTTACAAGCAGAGAGGGGATAAAAAATGCGCTTTCCCAATATCAAAAAAGCCTAAAAGCCGAATTTGGCGACATCATCAAGGAAGATGTCGAAAAAATGAGCTTAAAAGCAGCGGAAGGAAAGCAGGAAGAATCATCTCAGGAAGACCTGGAGAAGCTCGCCGAAGACTTGCCTGTTGTCCGTATCGTGGAGACACTTCTCAAGCACGCAATCGTCCAGAAAGCATCAGATGTGCACATTGAGCCCCTTGAGAACGAGGTTATTGTGCGGTATCGCATTGACGGCATTTTGCATGATGCGATGGTATTACCGCGTCAGATTGCTTCCGGCATCATCGCGCGCATCAAAGTGCTCTCCAACCTTAAGCTTGATGAGCATCGCCTGCCGCAAGACGGCCGGTTTAAAATGGAAACGCAAGATGAAAAAATATCTTTTCGTGTTTCCATCTTGCCGATCTATGGGGGAGAAAAGGCGGTATTGCGTATTTTGCACGAAGGATCACAAGGGTTTACGCTTGAAGTGCTTGGGTTCCACGACGACCAGCTCGATCTTATCCAGAAAGCCATCAAGCGGCCTACGGGCATGATTCTTGCAACCGGCCCTACCGGTTCCGGAAAAACAACAACGCTCTATACGGTGCTGGATATTTTAAATACTCCGGAAGTAAATATTTCTACTATTGAAGATCCGATAGAGTACCGAATGCCGCGTATCAACCAAAGTCAGGTGCGCCCGGATATTGGATATACATTTGCGAGCGGTTTGCGTTCGCTATTGCGGCAAGACCCCGACATTATTATGGTTGGAGAGATTCGTGACGCGGAAACTGCAGCGCTTGCGGTGAATGCGGCGCTTACCGGACATTTAGTGCTTTCTACACTACACACGAATTCCGCTGCAGGGGCGCTCCCGCGTCTTATTGAAATGGGAGTTGAGCCGTTCTTAATCGCATCTACGGTCAATGTGATTATTGCCCAGCGTTTGGTGCGGCAGCTGTGCAAGAGCAAGAAAAAATATGCATTTACAGAAAAAGATATAAAAGATCTCGGACCGGAAGTTGATCCGGCACGGATTCTTGAAGTAGTAAAGCGGTACAAGGCGGCAAAGGAAAAGGCATCCTGGAAAGATATTTCATTTACTCACCCCGAAGAATCAAGTGAATGTGCAGACGGCTACAAAGGACGGATAGGAATACACGAAGCGCTGTATGTAAGCGAATCTATAAAAGAAATGATCATCCGGAATGCATCGTCTGACGACATAGAGAGACAGGCAAAGAAGGAGGGAATGGTTACCATGTTTGAAGACGGTATCGCAAAAGCCGCACAGGGGCTCACCTCTATAGAAGAAGTACTTCGCGTGTCGAACGAATAACGCGCGCATTAAATAAACGATATGCCTACATTCACCTATCGTGCAAAACGAATGAGCGGAGAGGAGATTTCAGGAACCCGAGAGGCTTCATCGCGTACGGAGCTTGCTTCGTCGTTGCGTGAGGAGGGGTATTTGCTTGTTTCTTACAAAGAAAAAGTAAAAGCGTCAAAGTTCTCTTTTATGATAGGAGGGTTCCGCGGTGTTTCTGTTGTAGATAAAATGGTCTTTGCGCGCAATTTAGCTGAAATGATAGGCGCAGGAGTATCGTTGACTCGCGGCCTTGAAGTTCTCGGACGGCAGTCAACAAATCAAAAATTCAAAAAGATACTTGCCCGCATGGAAGAGGATATTCAAAAAGGAAAACCGCTTTCCGGGGCAATGGAAGCGTACCCGAGTGTCTTTTCGTCGCTGTTCCGTTCAATGGTGCGCGCAGGAGAAGCATCGGGGAAGCTTGAAGAGGCGCTCAAACTTATTGGGCACCAGCTGGAGCGTGATTATGATCTCCGCCGCAAGGTGCGGGGCGCGTTCATGTATCCGCTTATCATTATTATGGTAATGGTGCTTATCGGTATTCTTATGATGATTTATGTCATTCCGACGCTTGTATCAACATTTGAAGAGCTTGCAATAGAACTTCCCGCAAGTACAAAATTAGTCATCAATGCGAGTAATTTTCTTGCAGGGAATGGTTTACTTGTGCTGGGCGGGGCGGTTGTGCTCTTTTTTCTCTCGGGAATGTTTTTCCGGAGCGCCCCGGGAGGGCTTCTTTTGGATACATTTTTTTTACGGATGCCGCTTATCTCCGGACTTACTCAGAAGATTAATTCTGCGCGCACTGCGCGCACGCTCGGCTCCTTGATTGATTCGGGAGTGAATATTATAGAAGCGCTTAAAATCACGGAAGATGTTGTTCAAAATAGTTATTTTAAAAAAGTCATTGTGCAATCAGAGGATGAGATACAAAAAGGGAACCCCATTTCAGATGCGTTCATACGTAACGAAAAGCTATACCCCATTCTTATGGGGGAGATGATACAGGTAGGAGAAGAAACCGGAAAGCTCTCAGGTATGCTTTTTCGTGTCGCAGAATTTTATGAAGGAGAGGTTGCCGCCGAGACAAAGGATTTGTCGGTGATTATCGAGCCTATTTTGATGGTTATCATTGGTGCCATTGTCGGGTTCTTTGCATTTGCCATGATTACTCCTCTTTATTCTTCTTTGGGAAGTCTCTAGCGCATGAAGATGCTGTTCCTCCAAAAACAAAAAGGATTTTCCCTTTTAGAGATCTTAATAGGGGTTTTTTTGCTTATGATTGTTTTTATAGGGATTATCGGTGCATATCGTGTCGGGCTCCGGGTCGTATCGCAGTCGCGTTTGCGTGTGCTTGCGACCGCTCTCGCAAACCAGCGGGTAGAATTTGCGCGCAATCTTTCGTATGTTGATGTTGGTACAATCGGAGGTATTCCCCCGGGTGTTATCCCAGAAACAGAGACTATTGCTCGTAACGGTGTCGACTTTATCGTAAAAACAACTGTTGTATACGTGGATGATCCGTTTGATGGAGAGGCGCCTGCCGATGCGCTTCCTAATGACTACAAGCGGGTAAAGGTCCGGGTCTCGTGGGACTCCGGCACAAGCGGTGATGTTGCGCTTATTTCTGATATTTCTCCAAAGGGGTTAGAGACGGATATTGGGGGGGGAAATCTTTTTGTGACTGTGTTTAATGCGGTGGGTATTCCCATTTCTGAAGCGGAGGTGCATGTGGTGAATAATGATGTTCTGCCAGTGATTGATGCGAATTTCGAAACGAATACGGATGGCAAAGTGCTGATAGCAGGCGCGCCCGCATCTGTTGAGGGGTATGAGGTTACTGTTTCTAAGACGGGGATGAGTGCCGATCAGACATATGGCACCGAGGTTGTTGCGGTTCCGAACACGCCCCATGTGACTGTTCTTGAAGGTGAGCTTACGCAGATCAGTTTTTCTATTGATACGCTCGGATCGTTTTCTATTGATACATTTTCTCCGTTTGGCGGCGGCTCATTTGCCGATTCGTTTGTTGATGCTTCGCGTATCAGCGCGTCGCAAGATATTTTTCTTTCCGGCGGCGCGGTGTCTCTTGCAAGTACCACGGAATATGTTCCTGTAGGCAGCATAACATCAATTTCAGTGGGACCGGCCGAACTAGTTACCTGGGATGAGTTTTTTTGGAACGATAGCGAGCCGGTAGATACGGAAATCCGTTATCGTATACTCTTTTTTGACGGATTATCTTGGGGAGAGATTCCCGATACGGATCTTTCGGGGAATAGTGTGGGTTTTATAAACTCCCCCGTGGATATTTCCGGCCTTTCAACAACAACATATCCTGTTTTGCGGCTATACGCAGAGCTCACTACGAGCAATAGCTCATCAACCCCGTTGCTCGCAGATTGGCAGGCGTCATGGATTGATGGCAATGCCATTGCTGTGCCGAATGTTGATGTTCATGTGCAGGGTGCAAAAACGATAGGAACCGATGCATCAGAAAATCCGGTATATAAATATGAGGCGGATGTTACAACGGACGGCGGGGGCCATGCCGACATTTCAGGGTGGGAGTGGGATTCTTACACATTCTCTATTATTCATCCGTCCCTTTCTCTTGTTGATATGGATCCCGCACCCCAGCCGGTGACTCTTGTCCCAGGAGAAACAAAGTCTGTATCGCTTTTTGTTGCCGCAGAAAATAATGTATTGTTTACGGTTACCAATAGCGAAACTGCGGAGCCAGTCTTTAGCGCATCGGTTCGTTTAACGCGTGCGATTTCAGGGTATGACAAAACTCAATTTACCAATGCCGAGGGCCAAACAATATTCATTCCGTTGTCATCGGATTCATATAATTACGAAATTTCAACAGCGGGCTACCAAACCGCAGCCGGGTCCGTTTCGGCGAGCGGAAACACCGCGCGCGCAGTGACATTAATTCCTTCGGGGCTCTAGAGTATGCGTATGCTGCTACGAAAGAAAAATAATAATGCGGGATTAACGCTTATAGAAGCAATTATCGCTGCTTCTATCTTTGCCGTTGTGATGATTGCCATTGTAACATTTGTGGTCGTATTGTACCGGACTCAGCGATTCGCGTTCCAGCAGGCAGATGCAGTGAACGAAGCGCGCCGGGGTGTAGAAACCATGGTGCGTGAGATACGCGAAGCCCAGACCGGGGAGGATGGCGCATATCTCATAGGAGAAGCAACCGACAATGAGTTTGTTTTTTATAGTGATGTAGATAAGGATGATTTGGTTGAGCGAGTGCGTTATTTTATCGGGAGCGCTACTACAACCACCATTACAAAAGAATGCGTGACATTTGTAGATGGCGGGTCCTGCAATGTTTCATTTTCTAATTTTTTGCAGGGCGGTATCTTGGAGTCAGCAGGAGTAACGGTAAGTGTTGAGGGCGACTTTGGATCAGGTAATGAATATGCAAATGTGTATGCGGACGGCGTTCTTTTGGACAGAATATGTAATGGCGGCTGCGTTGATTGTTCTGCGGCGTGGGGCGGGTCCCTTTCGTTTGATGTAAGCGATTATGCTGCTGATGGAAATATCGACTTTATTGCCAATTCAACATCAGGTGTAAATGACATTTGTGATTGGATAGAGCCGAATCATGCAATGAAGGTGCGTTTTGATCTTACAATAACAGAACATGTAGTCGGGAGTGAGGCGATCTTTCAAAAAGGAATAACGAATCCGACCGGTGTGCCCACAACATATGACACGGTAAACGAAGTAGTAACTATTGTTTCCCAATATGTAGTAAACGGGACAACAACGCCCCTGTTTCAATACTTTGACCAAAATGGAGACGAAATTACTGAAACTCCTGCGCGTCCCGAAGAAACGACGCTCATGAGGGTATTCCTTATTATCAATGTGGATCCGGCAAGCGCTCCAAAAAGTTTTGAATTGGAAAGCGATGTACAGCTTCGCAATCTAAAAACAAATTTATGAGAAAGAGCGTGCCATTACAAAAAAATGCAGGCATAGTCGTGGTCTTGGTGATTGTGTTCGGCTCTATTTTTGTCATGCTTTTGGGGGGTTCGCTCGGATTTATTGGATTGCAGCACCGCCAGTCTCTTGAACGGGTTTCATATGCCGAAGCGCTCGAAATAGCTGAAGCGGGAGTGAATTACTACCGGTGGCATTTAGCGCATGATCCTGAGGATCTGCAAGATGGAACGGGGGGCGGAGGTCCGTATGTGCACGAATATCATGATCCGGAGGGCGGACTTCTTGGATACTTTAGTTTGGAGGTATCCGGAAATATGAGTTGCGGTGTTGTGTCGGGAGCGCAGCTTGTTTCTACCGGATGGACGGTAGATCACCCCGATGTAAAGCGAACCGTTTCAGTGAAGTATGTTCGACCGACTGTGGCGGATTTTTCTTTTCTTTTGAATGATAATGTCTGGGCAGGCGCTGATCGTGAAATAAAAGGGCCATACCACTCAAATGGCGGTATCCGCATGGACGGAGAAAATAATTCGTTAGTTACCTCTTCAAAAGAAACATGGCTTTGTACCAGCTCTTTTGGATGTAATCCATCACAAAACCAGGACGGCGTGTTTGGGGCAGGGGAAAACAGCGACTTATGGCGCTTCCCCGTTTCTACATTTGATTTTAATGGGATAACTGTTGATCTTGCAGAGATAAAAGCGATAACGCAAGGAGGCGGAGGATTGTATTTCGCGCCTTCGGGAGAGTATGGGTATCATGTTATATTAAAAGAAGATAGGACTATTGATGTTTGGATGGTTACTGCGGTAAATGCCATAGATGCCTATAATACCGAAACCGGATGGCACGATGAATATTCTGTGATTGGCGCGGAAACATTTCTGGGAAATTTTCCAGTTCCTTCCGACTGTGGCGCTGTTTTTGTAGAAGATACATTGTGGATAGGAAGTTCTTCAATCGAAAGCAGGGTGAACGGAAAAATAACCCTTGTGTCGGCAGATCTTACCGACCCTAACAAAGAAACAGACATTTGGATTAATGGGGATGTGACATACGCAGATCCGGAAACCGACGGCTTTGTGCTTATCGCGCAGCACAACAATCTCATTGGATTGCAGGTGCCTGATAGCATGGAACTCCAGGGGGTATTTATAGCGCAGACGGGGCATTTTGGAAGAAACCATTATCCAACAACATACAGTCCCTATCACAAGCGCGAAAAACTTGAGATATTCGGTTCGGTTGTCAGCAACGGCCGGGTGGGAACAAAGTGGACATCCTCAGGTGTTTGGGTCTCCGGATTTGATAAGCGAGAGAACACATATGACCCCGAAATGAGTTTTGAGCCCCCCGCGTTTTTGCCTGCTACTTCAAACGAGTACGAATTCAAGCAGTGGGAAGAAGTTGACTAAAATCCGTTGTTCTTATTGGGGCGCGTATCATTACATGTTTTCATTTTTATACAAACAATTTCCGCCTCCAGCGTATCTCACTATGCCCGCATTCGGCTTGGATATTTCTGATGAGACGCTTAAATTTATAAAGCTTGAGCCATTCAAGCATGGTGTTCGTATTGCGGCATCCGGTAAAAAAACCATCCCGAAAGGTATTATTGAGTCGGGAGAAGTAAAAAAACCGGAAGAACTCGCATCGTTTTTGCGGGAAGTGTGCAAGCCATTTGGCGTCCGATATGTGTATTTGACTCTTCCAGAAGAGAAGGGCTATATGAATATAGTAGAATTGCCGGCGATGCATAATACAGAAATACGAACGGCGCTTGAGGCTCAATTCTCAGAATATGTTCCTCTCCCGGTGGAAGAGGCGGTGTTTGATTTTGAAGTGCTTCATGTGAAAGCATCCGAAAAAGGAAAGAAGCAGCTTGAAGTTGCCATGATTTCGTTCCCGTACGCGCTTGTGGAGAGTTACTACAATGCGGTGGAGAAAGCAGGACTTGTCCCCCTGGCTTTCGATGCGGAGGTGCAGGCGCTTGCGCGCGCTGTTATTCCCCGGGGCGAGAAGGATCCGTTTTTAATCATTGATTTTGGCAAAACCCGCACCACTTTCATCATCGCGCACGAAGGACAGGTTCGTTTTACCTCAACCGTTGCCGTTGCGGGGAAAGATATTGACCGGATAATTTCTGAAAAAATGGCCGTTTCGCTTGCTGAAGCGGAGCGGATAAAAAAAGCAAATTTTAATATTGCCGGCATGAGTGATAAAAAAATATTTCATGAAATTCTGCCTGTTATTTCTGCGGTGCGGGACGAACTAGAACGATATGTGTCTTTTTGGGAGACGCATGCGCCGGGGCTTCATGGAGGAGCAAAATACGGCCCCATTAAAAAAATATTTTTATGCGGAGGAGATTCCAACCTGCTCGGTCTTTCCGAATATCTTTCTCACAATATTCATATCCCCGTGGAACATGCCAATGTCTGGACAAATGTCGTTTCTTTTGAAGAATACATCCCTGAGATTACATTCCACGAATCATTAATGTATGGCTCTGCGGTTGGTGCAGCGCTCCGTTCTTTTGATTATGATTAATCTTCTTCCGGAAAAAGCAAAACATCATCTTGCGCAAGAGCGTTTTGTACGGTTTGTTGTTGTTTCCGGTATTATTATCGCGCTTATTGCGTGTATTGCTATTCTTCTTTTATGGATCCCGTGGGTAACCTTAGCACTGCAGGAGGATGAGCTTGAAGAACAATTAAATATCGTGAGGCAGTCGCCGCTTCTTATGCATGTTGAAGAAATAGAAGACAGCCTGTCCTCCCTGAATGGAAAACTTGATGCATATGAGCGAAATAGTAGTGACATATTACTGACATCCCGTATCATTGAGGCTGTCCTTTCGCATGTAGGTTCGGGGGTGTCTCTTTCGTTCTTTTCGTACACATTTCCCCAAGGATTGGGTGCGGTTCCGCAATTCAGAATAGAGGGTGTTGCTCGCGACAGAAGCACGCTTTTGGCGCTTAGCGACGCGCTTGATGGAGACGCGATGATAGAAAATGTGCGTTCACCTATTTCTAATTTTTTGGAAGAATCAAATATAGAATTCACCCTTACGTTTAATGTCGTAGAATCATTACTTCGTTCGCCTGATGTAGAATGAGAAAATCAATCACCATTATTATAGGTGTTATTGTTCTTCTAGCCTTTCTTGCGTGGCTTGGTAGATTTTTTGTAGCGAAAATTTCTGAAAAACAGCAGCATCTGGTTGATATTCAAACGGAGATAGAAAGAATGGGGGTGCGTCAGCAAAACCTGAAAGACCTGGAGATACTTTTTGACGAAGTGCAGCAAAGAAAAGACGAAATAGACAGCGTATTTATCAACGAACGCTCTGTGGTCCGTGTTATAGAATCGTTTGAAGCGCGCGCGCGCGAGCTCGGTGTTGAGCTGGAGGTAGAAAGCGCATCCTTACCGACGGCATCAGCTGCCCGTGGTCCGGAAATACAGCTGCATCTCGAAGGAAGCTTTGATGCGCTGTACCGTTATATCAAGGTGCTTGAGGTGATGCCGTTCCAGATATCAATTGATTTAGTGAATATAAACAAAAGAAGTTCGGCAGAAGGGCCGGGATGGGCGGCAACTATCCGGCTTACAGTATTGAGCTTTTTATCACAATTGCCATAACATGGAACAACTCACAGAAAAAATTAAATATATTCCGCACAAGCTATTTTCTATATTAAGCGGGTCTCCGCGGGGATATTGGGGTGCGTTTGTTCTCTTTGCGTTTCTTTTCCTGATATTTGTGCTCGTTGCCAATATTTCTATCTATCTTGATACCGCCCACACCATTACGCCTGATCAAGTGAATGGTATAGATGTTCATCTCGACAAGGTAAACGAAAAAGCGCTTGATCATATTTTGTTCACGCTTTCTCATAATGAGTTGTTGTTGGAAGATATTTTGGAAGCGCCCGCGATCTCTGACCCATCGCTATAATAAGAGTGCTATGTACGAAAAACGCGGAGATTAGCTCTGCGTTTTTGTTTTGCGCGCTGGAGAAAGAGTTGCGGCAAGGGCAATAGCTGCTGCGATAATGAGCACATTTTTTATGATATATTGTCCTTCAAGCGTGGGGATAAATAGCCCTTGCCAGGTTGTTTCTGGCAGGAGGAATAATGGAAGGACGGTAGTAACCAGGTGGAGTGCCAAAAGAGTCAGTGCTACACGCTCAAGCTTTGGCATCAAAAAGAGGATGCCGATAACCATTTCAAATATAGCGAACAGGACGTAGAACATATCATATGGCATAAAATGAATAGTGCGCTCAAAGAGAGACTGCACAAGCGGATGCGCAGGGCTTAGATCTATTGCTTTCAAAAAACCAAACCAAAAATATACAAGAAAAAGAGCGATGCGGAGCAGGTGTACATATTCACGCTTGCAGAAGCGCACGAATGCCCCGTCATATCTCGAAAGCGTTTTTGAAAATGACGATTGTGCCATTACTTCTATCATAATAAAAACACCGGCATATGCACCAGTATTTTTATTCATAAGTGGGCGCTGAGGGACTCGAACCCCCGGCCTACTCGGTGTAAACGAGTCGCTCTAGCCAGCTGAGCTAAGCGCCCCGTTAAAAATCTTTTAGGAACATTTCTAACGGGGCGAGCCCAAAACCATATCCCCTCGGTAGGAATCGAACCCACATCAACGGCTTAGAAGACCGCTGCTCTATCCATTGAGCTACAAGGGGCTCAATCTTCATTATACTATATGAGGAAAAGGGATATTTTTCAATATATAACGGGTGCTTTGGTATAATAGAAGACATGGTATATATTCTTTTTTGCATAGGATTATTTCTTCTTGTAAAGGGGGCGGATTGGCTTGTCGATGGCGCATCTGCGCTTGGGAAAAGGAGCGGTATCCCGCCGTTGGTGATTGGCTTAACTATCGTGGCATTCGGCACTTCTATGCCGGAGCTCATTGTGAATATCTTTGCCGCACTTGGAGGGAATACAGAAGTTGCATTTGGTAACATTATCGGGAGCAATATATCAAACACGCTTTTAATACTAGGAATTGCCGCGGTTATTGCTCCTATTACGATAAAGTATTCTACCGTGTGGCGTGAAATCCCACTTTCCTTTATGGCGGTATTGGCGCTGTTTGTCCTTGCAAATGATTTTTTAATTGATGGCATATATCCCCCGCAACTTACCCGGGGAGACGGGCTTATACTCCTCCTCTTTTTTGCGATATTTTTATACTACATTTTTGAAACGGTGCGGAGCGGACGCACGCGTTTCAGTGAAAAAGATATTGATATCAAACAGCGTAGCTACGGGGGAATGCTCTTGTTTATGGCCGGAGGGGTTGTTGGTTTGTATGTTGGAGGCAATTGGACGGTCGATGGCGCGGTGTTTATCGCGCAGCAGTTTGGATTGAGCCAATTTTTAATCTCCGCAACTATTATTGCGCTCGGAACCTCGTTGCCGGAACTGGTTACCTCGGTGGCTGCAGCTCGCAAGCAAGAAATGGATCTTGCCGTAGGCAATATTGTCGGCTCGAATATTTTCAACATTTTTTGGATATTAGGATTTACTTCGCTGTTCGCGCCTATTACGGTGCCCTCATTCATTAACGCGGATCTCGTATTCTTAGTTGCGGCAACGCTTATCTTTTTCTCATTTATGTTCGTGGGCAAAAAACACGCGCTCACGAGAAAGAACGGCGCGCTTTTTTTGGTGTTGTATGTGTTGTATATCGGATTTCTAATATTTCGGGGATAGTCGTGATATACTAAAGATTAGTTATTATAGATAACAAGGATATTGCTATGCACACGCTTCCAAAACTTTCATATGCATACGATGCGCTCGAACCTTATATTGACGCGCGTACTATGGAGATCCACCATACAAAACACCATCAGGGATATGTTGATAAGCTGAATGCGGCGCTTGAGGGATATCCCGAATTGCAGGGAAAAAGCATTGAAGATTTATTGCGGGATGTCGAGTATATCCCCGAAGATATACGCCAAGCCGTTATTAATAACGGTGGGGGGCATGCGAATCATTCTTTGTTTTGGGCGAGCATGAGCCCGGAGGGGGGAGGTGAGCCGCAGGGCAGTATTGCGGCCGCAATACAAGAAACATTTGGAGGATTTTCTGGGTTTAAAGAGGGATTTGCAAAAGCGGCAACAGGCCGGTTCGGGTCGGGTTGGGCATGGCTTGTAAAATACAATGGCGCATTGGCTGTGATTAGTACCGCAAACCAGGACAGTCCTCTTATGGATGGGCAGGTTCCGCTTTTGGGGCTTGATGTTTGGGAGCACGCGTATTATCTTACATATCAGAACAAGCGGCCGGACTATATTGCTGCTTGGTGGAACACGGTGAACTGGCAGGAGGCAGAAAAGAGATTTCATGCATAATAATATGAAAGAACGATTTGAGCATTCCCCAGAGGAAAAGGACAACGTAATATCGCTTGAAAAAAAGCTCGCTGAAAAAAAGAAAGAGGATGAGCGTCATTCATACGCAAAGCAATTTGAGCGTGATTTTTTTGAATATGGCGGGAAGGATGGGGATAATGTGGTAGATATCGAACAAGGTTTCGATATCAAATCCGAAAAAGAAGTGCTTCCCAGAAAAAAAGCATTAGAAGACGACATCGTGTATTTTTATACTGCATTAGACCAATTCCAAAAAGATCTTGACCGTGCGCGTGAGGAGGGAGACGGCCCGCAATACATAGCAAATATTCAAAGAGAGATCAGTAATATCGAACAAAAAATAGAAGAAAAAGAAAAAGCACTCGAAAGCGTCTTGGATGAGGCGGAGGAATTCAATAAAAGAGCAGAGCATATGCGCCAGAAGCGTATCTACGGCGAATAAAAAGTGAAACGCCCGACTATGTATGTAGTCGGGCGTTTTTATTTATGCTGTCCGCACTTCTTTGCAAAGTAACATTTTTGCTTCTTGGGGGTCTTCTGTCGTGGGTAATTTTAAAAATTGCCCGGAGTCCGTTTTCTTTTTTATAGATATGTCCCATCCTCTCGGCATAAGTGTTGGTCTCCAGACCGCAAACCCTCTCCGCTTGGCTTTCTCGTATTCTTTTCTTATGTCGCTCTCTTTTTTTGTGCATCCGAGAAAGGCACGAATGGCAATATACGGATGTAGGCAGTGGTTTTTTGCTTCTGCGAAGCATACGACGCCGTTTTCTTGTTCGGGCTCATCTGCGGATGGGAATCCGAGCGATTGCAGTATGTTATGTATATCACCTTGGAAGGGGAAATATGTTTCTTCGGTGGGGGCAGGATCCGGCGCGCTGTATTGCCGAACTGCTTTCTCTGCTGCTTTGTCTAGCCTCCTTCGTTCTCTTTTTTTGCGTCTTTTTTCACGTTTCTTTTGTGTTTTGGACATTTTCATGTCCTCCTTGTTGTTGGGAAAGAACTTTAATTATCATGCAACATAGTAGCACAATAATATGTAAAAGTCAAGTATTTTTACTGATTTCCTGCGGGAGCAAGCAGGATGCCGTACCCGCCAGGAGCTGAATTGTCCCACTTAAAAATGCCCAAATCAGCTCCGTCACCATTATCATACGCAGCGTCTATCAGAGGCGCAAGTTCCAGATATTCTGCGCCCTCCCCGGAACACCATTGTATCTGTATATTTACGCCACCCCATTTATTGCCCGGCGGATTCCAAGTATCACTATCATAATCATACGAATACTCTCTACCGAAGGGGTCAAGTGGGATTGCCTGCAGATACGGACCGTTCCAGCCGGGTGTTCCCGATGCATCAGAAAAGAGGTCGGTGTCAGAAAGCACCGGCTCGTCATGGCAGGGCGCATCAGCATTCACATTGCCATATGTATTTTCATTGATAAATACTGTGTTCGTATCTGCCTGCCATAGTCTCCATCCTTTTGCGATAGCGTCCATATCAGCAACAATGCGAGCAGCACGGCTATTTTTTCGTGCGTTGTTCACGCTTGCGAGTATCACTGAGGCGAGGGTGCCGATGATAGCGACAACAACCAGGAGCTCAATAAGAGTAAAACCGTACGATTGCTTCATGATGTTAGATGTCATATCCCGGCGGAGGAGGAGGGAGGTCTCCATTGCTGCTCCCTGATAAGTACAAAAATACGATGATAAAAACAGCAATGATAAAAATCATTACGATATATCGCAATTGGGTTTCGCTTTTTATTATTCCGGATCGTAAGATGGTCTCCGTGAGCGAGTCACGTGTGTGCCCCGCACCCTCCGGAGTAATATGTTTCGGGGAGGGTTTTGGTTGCACATGCGAAAGATCTATAGGAGATTCTTGGAATGTATTTTTATTTTGGTCCATGAAAACGAGCAAAGAGTTTTGTTGTGTCTATTTATATGCCGCGGGAGGGAATCGGACCCCCGACACGAGGCTCTTCAGGCCACTGCTCTACCACTGAGCTACCGCGGCGGCATACTGAAAAATATAACAGAAGTTCTTTTTTTGGGCAACCGGTTGCACATATACAAAAATCCCAGCATGTGCGGGATTTTTGTTGCGTTTCAGCTACCCGTTCTTTATTTTTAATTTTTGTACTTTTGTTTTGTCTAGTTTCGGAAGGCGTATGGTCAAAAGCCCGTGTTTCATAGTAGCCTCTGCTTCTTCGGAGTCTACTTCTTGCGGAAGAAGTATGGAGCGTGAAAACCCCCCCCAATACAGCTCTTGATAGTAGTAGTTGTCATCATGTACTGTCGATGACTTTGAGCGCTTTCCGTTTATGGTGACCATATCTTGGGTAATAGAAACATCAAGATCTTCCGGTTTTACTCCCGCTACCATTGCTTCGATAATAATTTCATCCGATGTTTGATGCATATCAACGGTCAACTGCGCTTCTTCTTCCTGGAGAGGAGCTTCGTTATTGTGCGGGTGCGTTATATGATGCGGCTCAGGAGATGACATGGCTGGCTTTTCTTCCTCTATCATATCGCCATCAAACTCATCTGCCGGAATGCTTCCGGTAAGCCGCTCAAAAAAGGATCGTGTTTTAGACATAAAATATGAAGATAATGAGAAATTATGATGAACGCATGCGCGGGAATTTATACGGCGGGCGTATGCGTTTTACTTTTTCTAAGAGAAGCATAAAAATGATTGCTGCTATCCATACGCCGATGAATACTTGCAACGCATTACCGTTCTCTTGTTTTAGTATAAAGAAATTAAAAAGCGTGTGCAATAATGTTGCTGTGAAGAGGCCGCCGAATACGTTTCTTTTGCGCGATTCTGCATGGAAAAACGAATAGGCAATACTCACACCTACAATGCCCGACGCGGTCACGTGGAGCAATGTTGCTCCCAAGAACCGCAGTTGTCCGGTAATAAGCCCGAGCACCGGCGCTTCTTGGAACGCATTAAACAGGAAGATGGTGTTTTCAAATGCCGCAAATCCGAGTGCGGCAGTTATCAGATAGATGGGTGCGTCGATTGGTTCATTGAATCCAGGGCGATGGAGCGCGATAATGCTTGTTGCTTTGTATTTTGTGAATTCCTCTATCCCCGCCCATGCAAACAAAAGCATAAAAGGAAAGGTTGTTTCGTTGAATATACCTATCGCTTCCGCAGATTTAGCGGCGAGTATTTCTCCGATAAGTGCAATGGGTACTGCAAGCGCTCCTCCCAAAAAGGTGGCAATGAGTATCCGTCGGGGATTGGGATGCGGGTCTTCCTTCAGCCAAAACCATAACCAAATTATCACGGGGATGATGCTTCCGAGAAACGCATAGAGCGCTGATGTTGATATGATAAGAAGAGATTCGTTCATGCAAGAGTGGCAACAGAATCCGCTATGCGGGCCACTCTTCTATTATAAGCAATTTTCTTTCTTTGTGGGGAAGCAGCTCCCAAATGTGCTCAGTGATATGGGGGATGAAGGGGTGTAGGAGCTTCAGGGATTCAGCAAGCGTATATACGAGCACATGCGCATGTTCTTCTTCGTGCGATTGCTTTATATGTTCCAGATATACATCACAAAATGCGTGCCAGTAAAATTCGTACAGCTCATGAAGTGCGTGCCCGAATTCGTACATGTCTGTTTGTTTGTGTACATTTTTTTTGAGTGTTTTGAGCGCGGAAAGAATCGTTTTTGCTTCTTCTGTTTTTGCGTCCGGCGGCGAGGTCGGAACTTCTATTTCTTCAGGGAGGCGCATAAGAGCGAAGCGGGCGGAATTCCATATCTTGTTTAAGAATTTTTTCCCCGCGCGCACATGTTCTTCCGACCAATGAATGTCTTGGTTGCCCATCGCTTGCCAGATAAGGCCGAAACGGGTTGCATCCGAACCGTACTGTTCTATGAGACTTATTGGATCGATGCCGGTGCCAAGCGATTTTGACATGCGCTTTCCGTCTTTAGTGAGTATCGTTGCGTGGATGATAACATCGCTAAACGGTTTTCCATCCATGAATTCCATTCCGGAAAATATCATTCGCGTTACCCAAAGATTGATGATATCGCGTGCGGTTGATAGTACTTGTGTGGGGTAATATGTTTTTAGGTCGTCAGTTTTTTCGGGCCAGCCGAGTGTCGCAAATGGCCATAATGCGGAAGAAAACCATGTGTCTAATACATCCTCTTCTCCTTCAAGGGGAATGGCGTGTCCCCACCAGATCTGGCGCGATATGGTCCAGTCGCGGATGTTTTCTAGCCAGTCGGTATATACTTTTTCCCAGCGTTGAGGATGGAATGCCACGCGCCCCTTTTTAACCTCCGTAAGCGCTTTTTTTGCAAGATCTTCCATTTTCAAAAACCACTGCATGCTCGGCATTGGTTCTATGGGAGTGGCGCATCGGTAACAGAGCGCAATATTGTGGGTATAGTCTTCTTCTTTTTCAAGCGCGTTCTCTTTTTTTAGTGCTTCTAGAACGGCGTTTCGGCAATCGCTCACTTTTAATCCCTCACAGACGGGTCCTGCGTCTTTTGTCATCTTTCCGTCGGGGCCGATGACTTTCATAACTGGGAGGTTGTGTCGTTCGCCAATTTCGGCATCCAACAAATCATGCGCGGGGGTTACTTTTACCGCTCCGGTCCCGAATTCTTTTTCTACTTTTTCGTCCGTAACCACAGGAATTTCACGGTGATGGATTGGAAGAATAAGCATTTTCCCCGCAATGTTTTTATACCGGCTATCTTTCGGATGTACGGCAACCGCGGTATCGCCGAGCATTGTTTCGGGGCGGGTTGTTGCAACGGTAACGTGATTATCAGAATCCTTTATTGGATATTGGATATAGTAAAGTTTTGCATGCTCTTCCTTGTATTCAATTTCTAGGTCGGAGAGCGATGTCCCGCATCTTGTGCACCAGTTGATGACTTTCTCCGCCTTGTAGAGCATATTTTTTTTGTGATAATGCAAGAACGCTTTTCTTACCGCTTCCTGGTATTGTTCGTCCATTGTGAATCGGGTGCGTGTCCAATCCAAAGATGCGCCAAGTTTTTTTAGTTGTTCAAGAATTGTGTTTCCGTATTGCTCTTTCCATTCCCAGATGCGCTCTATGAATTTTTCTTTACCAAGTTTGTAGCGCGACAGCCCTTCTTTTTTAAGCTGCTTTTCAACGACATTTTGTGTTGCGATGCCAGCATGGTCGGTGCCTGGCAGCCAGAGGGTCTTATATCCTTCCATCCGTTTTTTGCGTATGATGATGTCCTGGATAGTTGCATTGAGCGCATGTCCCATATGCAGGGAGCCTGTGATATTGGGGGGCGGAATGACGATAGTGAACGGTTTTTTGTGTCGCTTTGGGAGTTTGTCCGGATTAAAAAAGCCAGAGCTTGTCCAGATATCATAGATATGGGATTCTATCTCGTGAGGATTGTATTGAGGCGTAAGTGCTTTCGGCATAAAAGTACTATTAGAATAACATGGAACAAGTGCTTTGGGGAGCGTTATGTAATGCGTAATTGCCCATGTGCCTTTAACAATGACGCGTCCTTTTTCGCGTTTTTTTTGTTGAAAAATGCCGCAATAGCAATCATGAGCGCATTATCTCCGGTGAGGGAGAGGGGTGATATGGCAAGAAGCATGTTTTCTTTCTCTGCTTTTTTCTTGAACGTATCCCTCAATGCTCTATTTGCGGATACACCCCCACCTATCAAAATTTTCTTTACATTATAATGGCGTGCTGCGTGCATGGTTTTTGATACAAGCACCTCTACCGCAGCATCCTGGAATTCTTTTGCTATTACCGGCTGTATGTCTTTCATGGAGTATTTTTTTTTGAGGTCCCGTACGGCGTAGAGTGCCGCAGTCTTAAGACCCGAAAAGGAAAAGTTGAAATCTTTTGAATAGAGCATGGGACGAGGCAGCGAAATGTGTATACGTTTGTTTTGTTTTTTTTCTGAGTACGCCGCAATTTCGGGTCCCCCGGGGTAGCGAAGTTCCAAAAGTCTTGCTGTTTTGTCGAATGCTTCGCCTGCCGCATCGTCAAGCGTTTCGCCGACTATTGTGTATGAGCCGTATTGTTTAATAAGAATGAGTTCCGTGTGTCCTCCGCTGACTAACAATGCGAGCATGGGGAAGGTATTCTTGGGAACAAAAGAGCGGCGCTTTTTTGTTTCAAGGAGCGCCGAAAAGATATGCCCCTCCATGTGATTTACGGGGATGATGGGGAGATTCCAAAGTGTGGAAAGCGCGTGAGCAAAATTGATACCAACCCATAACGCGGGCTCAAGACCCGGCCCGACAGTAACCGCAATTGCATCAATATCAGGCTTCCGAAGAGGAAATACATATTTTTTTGTTTGTGATAGCAGCTCTTGTTCGCGCACGAGTATCTGTTCTACTGTTTTATGCGTGGCTATGGCGCGTTTTGAGCGCGCATGCATGCGCGCTTCTTTAAGGGATTGTATAAGAATAGGAACGAGATTTTTTTGGTGCTCCCGGCTTGCAAGATTTGGTACAACGCCCCCGAATTTTTGATGTATCTTAATTTGCGAACTTGTGTTGTGGGCGCGTATTGAAATATCCGGCTCCGTGGAAGAGCCGGTGGCATATATGACGGCAACCGATGTTTCGTCGCACGATGTTTCTATAGCAAGAATACGCATACTCTATCATTGTAATATATAGTATTTTTTTGATATGTTAAGTGGAGCAATTGATCTTTTCCAAGGAGGTCTTTATGAAGAAGGAAGACATTCAGCTAAGCGTGATGCCGAACGGTATTACTGTAGTAACGCAAAAACGGGATACCGGGAAATTCGTTTTCCAGCTTGGGGTAAAATGTGGCTCCCGCAACGAGCCGGATGGTCTGGTGGGTCTATCTCATTTTTATGAACACATGGTGTTTCAGGGAACCCCTACGCGGACTGCCTTTGATATCGCGCGTGAGGCTGAAGAATGCGGCGCGGAAACGAATGCATTTACTTCCTACGAAGAGACGGTATTTTATGTAAGCGGACCCAAAAGCAAGGCAGAGCTCTTTTTGGATATTTATTCCGACTCGTTGCATAATAGCGTATTTGCTGAAGAAGAATTTGAAAAAGAGCGGAAGGTCATTTTAGAAGAATGGCGCACGAGGCATGAACACAACACAAGGGCGGTTACAAATCTGTTGTTTGAGACTATGCTCGGTTTGCAGGGAAGCATTATTGGAGACGAAGAAACGGTATCGCGTATCACGCCCGACAATCTGCGTACGCTTGCGTATAAATATTACAAACCCGCAAACATAGTTATCTCGATGGCAGGCGGCATATCGCATTCTAAAGCACAACGCCTTGCAGAAAAATTTTTTGGGAATTTTCACAAAGCATGGAGCGGAAAAAGCGAACTCAAGGGACCCTCCGCGCGTGGCGTTGCTGACAGATACGCTGAACGGGTGAGGGAGCATATAACGCAAAGTGCTGTTGCTATCGGTTTTTGGGCACCTCCAATTACTGACGACAGAAGTTATGCGCTTGATATTCTGATGTGCATTTTAGGCTGTGGCTCGTCTTCCCGGCTGTTCCAAGAGGTGCGGGATAAGCGCGGACTTGCGTATAGTATTCGAGCCGGGTATTGGGGGTTTTCTAATGCGGGTATTAGTAGTGTAGTCGGATATACATCAGAACCGAAAGAAGCGCATGCGGTTATTATGCAAGAGATTGAGAAAATCTGTTCCGAATATGTTTCTGATGCTGAGCTGGAAAAAGCGAAGACCATGAATACCGCAGACCTTGAGACATGCGAAAAAACCTATTCTTTTGGGGCGCGGAATCTCAATGCATTGATGTGGCATGGACGCATCGTTCCCATACAGGAAGAAATCGCACAGTACCGGGAGGTAACGAAAGAAGCCGTCCGTGCAGCAGCGGAAGAAGTGTTGCGTTTTGATGGGATGATAACCGCTGTAACAGCTCCTCGTTCCATGCGTGGACAGCTTATTCAAAAACAATGACGGAGGTTATGATGGATTATCCTAAGCGTCTTTTAACGCTTGAGTCGGTTAGCAGAGGAATGTTTTCGGAAGAAAAACTTGTCTCATTCAAAGATGTGAACGGAAAGGTGGCATCGGGATTTTATCCCGACGGCTATATCCAAGACGGATCTTTGATAGTAGACATATTGAGTGAGCGCGAAGATGCGTATCTCGTAACGGTGCGAGGCATGCAATGCGGTGGATACGGATTTTTCCAGGGAAGTAATTTTTGGGTGTCAAAAGACCTCATAGGCGAAGAAGTGAAAAAATAACAAAAAACCTAGGCTATGCCTAGGTTTTTTTATTGAAAGGATTGATTTTCTCTGGTACATTATGTACTATATCCTGGTTATTATTGGTCCCATCGTCTAGGCTGGTCTAGGACGCTAGGTTTTCATCCTAGAAACCCGGGTTCAAATCCCGGTGGGACCGCTTATTTAATAATTTTAATGTTTGCCGGGATTTGAAACCCCGGTTCTGAAGGAGGAGCGAGCTTGTCCCGTTGTAAGCGGGACGCTGTGAGCTACGGATGAAGAAAAATCCTGGTGGGGTAACTTTTACAATGAACCTTCATTTCACAAATGAATATCCCGCTTCTTGTTTGGATGAAATAGTCGGGTATCTTTTGGGACCGCGGCTTTGGATACCGCGCATCCAGTATCCTGATTTTGACGAGTGGCTCCATAAAAGTTTTATTGAACTCAAAAATGAACAAAAGCGCGCGATGGTAGCGCTTTCGGGCAATGATATTGCGGGGGTGGCGCTCTACCAACGCCACAAAAAAGATCCCCGCGCTCTTGAAATAAAAAATCTTACGGTGCGCCCCGATATGCGCGGGCGGTATATCGCGAGCTTTCTATTGCGTAATGTCGAAATAGAAGGAGCTCGTGATTTTAACTCTTCGCATATTGTGTGCGACGCGAAAGCGGACAATCTTCCTATTCAGACGTTTCTTGTGCGGCACCGATACGAAGCTCTCAAGCGGGAAGACCTCTATCAAAAAGGGGCGGGACATGATATTATATACAAGAAAAAATTAGCATACATATAATATGGGAATATTTGATCAGGCAAAACTTGCAGCAGACATGATGAAAAATATGGATCCTTCGCAAATGAAGGAACTGTTGGCGCAGGCGCAAGAAGGTCAGAGGGCGCTCGAAGAACAGATAAAGAAGTTAATTGACGAAGAAGTAAAAAAACGGAATCTCGTAAGCCGAGAAGAAGTTGAACACATCATCAAGAACATGCGCCCGTAGCTCAGTGGTAGAGCGTTTCGTTGACATCGAAAAGGCCAGAAGTTCGATCCTTCTCGGGCGCACCAGGTATTTAAAAAAGGAGGCATATTAATGCCATATATTAAACAGCCGGACCGCACGGCTTTAAATCCTCATATTGATAAGCTTGCTGAAGAGATGTCTAAGCTGATACACGAAGATGTTGATATGACAGGATTGCTCAATTATAGCTTCACGCGTCTCGGGCTAGCGGTTGTTAAAGCGCGCTTCGGGAAATTCCGGTATTGGATGTTCGCATCCATAAGGGGCGCTTTGTACGACGCTGCAGCAGAGCTATATCGGAGACTTGCTGCACCGCACGAAGACAAGCAGATTCAAAAGAACGGCGATGTAGACTTATACGAAGAATTCCTAAAAGATATGTAAACGAATCCCGCCCCGCGCGGGATTTTTATTTTTTGCAAGATGTGGCATTATGAGGCATGCAAATCATTTACGAAGACAGTGACATTATTGCGGTAAATAAGCCCGCAGGTGTCTCGGTGCACCCCGACAGACACCACCCGTCTGACACCCTTATCCAAATGATAGCGGGGCAATTTCCCGAGATAGAAGGTGTAGGAGAGGATCCATTACGCCCTGGTGTAGTGCATCGGCTTGATAAAGACACGTCGGGCGTTCTTGTGGTCGCGCGGAACCAAGAAGCATTTGACTATCTCAAAAAACAATTCCATATGCGTACTGTTGTAAAGGAGTACGCGGCGTTAGTGGTCGGGAAAGTAAAAGAAAAAAAAGGCACCATTGACATGCCGATAGGCCGTTCAAAAAATGATCCGACAAGACGCGCTGCGGAAGGCCTTATGCGTGGTATGGTCCGCGAAGCGCGTACTGATTATGAGGTAATTGAATATTTCGGGGGCGGCTATACGCTGGTCCGTTTATTTCCAAAAACAGGCCGCACCCATCAGATACGAGTACACATGAAAGCTATTGGGTACCCTATTGTGTGCGATAAACTTTATGCGGGGAAGCGGTTTGTGTGCCCGTTTGGCCTCAATCGGCATTTTTTGCATGCATCTACTCTTGAGATTGCTCTCCCCCAGAGCGGAAAAATACGCCTTGAGGCTGACATCCCCGTTGATCTTGAGCGGGTTCTTGAGGGATTGCGTAATGCTTAAAATAGTGTTATCTTGGTGAAATATTATGAATACCATTCATAAGATAAAATTTTCACCCGTAAAGATAGAAGACCGTAAAAAGCTTGATATTCGTTCGGGCGATACGGTTCGCGTATGGCAACGGGTCAAGGAAGGGAACAAGACGCGCCTTCAAGCGTTTGAGGGTCTTGTTTTGGCGCGGAAGCACGGAGCTGAACCGGGTGGGACATTTACGGTGCGCAAGGTGGTAGACGGTATTGGCGTTGAACGAATTTTTCCATTATATTCACCAACTATTGAGAAAATTGAATTGGTGCGGCGCTCGAAAGTCCGCCGCGCAAAACTCTATTATATCCGCGAAAAAGCAACGCGCGCGGCACGGCGCAAAATGAAGCAGATGAGAATCGTGAATGAGGTTGTGATGGAAACAAAGGAGGATGAACCTGAAAAACCGCAAGACGGGGAAGAAAATGCAGATACTTCAGCGCTGACTGAAGCAAAGAAAGAAGAAAGCTCTCCGGGAAGCACAGAAGAAAAAAAAGAAGCGTAAACGCGCAGGTGTCGGAATTGGTAGACGAGCTACCTTGAGGGGGTAGTGTCCTTCGGGGCGTGGAGGTTCAAATCCTCTCCTGCGCACACAACTAGCTCAAATACAAAAACTCCCGTATGGGAGTTTTTTGTTTGTTATTCTTCTTCGTATATTGCTGAAGAGTCCTCGTTTTCCCAAATCTGAACGCGTACAACGCCGGGAAATATTAATTTAGCTGAGTTGTAAATAAATTCGGCGAGATTCTCCATGGTTGGATTCATTTCGGGGAACACGTCATTCAGATACCTGCCATTCAGCGCGTCTACTATTTCTTTTTTAAGTACGCGTTTTACATCGCGGATGTTTGTAATCATACCGCCTTTGTCAGTACCGCCTTTGATGCGCACAGTAAAGCTGTACAGGTGGCTGTGCCTCGGTTCATTATTCTGCGGATTGTTTACATCTATAAGCGAGTGGGACGCTTCAAAGTGCATCTTCTTTTCAATGTATATAGCAGCCATACAACCCCCCCCATTTTTATT
Source organism: Candidatus Niyogibacteria bacterium CG10_big_fil_rev_8_21_14_0_10_46_36 (assembly GCA_002772995.1). NCBI lineage: Bacteria > Candidatus Niyogiibacteriota > Candidatus Niyogibacteria bacterium CG10_big_fil_rev_8_21_14_0_10_46_36. Next base: position 68,057 of record PFCO01000009.1, on the reverse strand, counting down.
GCATAGTAGTGTTTTTCCGTCCTTTTTTCAAGCCCTGTGCTATATTGGATAATATGAAAAAACAGTGGCAGATAAAAAATCCGTACCCAGAGCCGTATGCAGAACAGATGCGCGGAGATGAGTTAACGCTTCAGCTTCTTTTTAACCGCGGCATACACACACAGGAAGAAGCAGATGCATTTTTCTCGCCTGCGTATGAGCGTGATACGCATGACCCGTTTTTGCTTCCCGATATGGAAAAAGCAGTAAAACGATTTTTGGACGCCATGAAAAAAAACGAACGCATCCTTATTTTTAGCGACTACGATGCCGATGGTGTATGCGGTTCTATTGTATTCTCTGATTTTTTCCGTTTTGTGGGGTATGAGAATTTCTTTTTATATAACCCCGACCGATACAAGGAAGGATACGGGCTTACCGTACATGTAATGGAAGCGGTATTAGAACAAAAACCGTCGCTTGTAGTAACGGTGGATACGGGCATCGGTGATATCGAGGGTGTGCGCACGCTCCAAGAAAAAGGAATTGATGTTATTGTGACCGATCATCATTTGCCGGGAGATGAATTGCCGCGGGCGTTTGCTGTCATTGATCATAAGCGGAAAGACAGCGCCTATCCGTTTCCGGAACTCTGTGGAACAGGCACGGCGTTTAAATTTGTACAAGCGCTTTTCCAAAGGGGCGATTGGCCGGTGAAAGAAGGATACGAAAAATGGATGCTTGATGTTGTTGCTATTGCAACGGTTGCCGATATGGTTCCGCTCCGTGACGAAAATAGAATGCTCGTACATTGGGGGCTCGAAGTTCTAAAAAAGAACAGGCGCCCCGGGCTTCGTATATTGTTAGAACAGCAGCCGTATATTTCCCTCCCGCGTATGCAAGCAAGCGACATTGCGTTTACATTGGGGCCGCTCATCAATTCAGCGGGGCGTATAGACCATGCAAACACCGCTGTTGAGCTATTGCGCGCAGATAATGAAGAGGAAGCACGCTGGCTTGCGTCCCGCTTGCAGGACGCGAATGCGGAGCGCAAGCGGATGACGCAAGATGTCGTTTCTCTAATACAGGCAAAGTATGCTGATAGAGATATGCCTGCGGTTATTGTACTTGGAGAGGAGGGTTGGTTCCCGGGTGTGCTCGGTATTGCCGCAAGCAGGCTGGTTGAAGAGTATGCGCGCCCGGTATTTTTATTTGGAAAGGGAGAAGGTGAAACATTTAAGGGTTCGTGCAGAAGCGATGGGTCGGCAAATCTTGTGGAGCTTATGAAGAGGGCGGGTGAGGATTTGTTTACGGCATACGGCGGGCATGCAATGGCCGCTGGATTCACGATTGCTGGGGGCCGTGAAAAAGATATGGAGCGGGCGCTTAATGATGCGTATGCAAGCATAGACAAAAAAGAGAATCTTTTCGGAGAGCTTCATATAGAAAAAGAACTTTCTATAGATGAGGTTGCATGGGATATATATGCGACTCTTTCGCGATTCGAGCCATTTGGTGAAGGAAACCCAAATCCCGTATTTTTGTTTTCGGGCGTTCTCATAGAAAACGTCCGTACATTTGGAAATGTGCAAAGCCATCTGGAACTGCGATGTAAGCAATCGAGCGGGAATGCGGTCAAAGCAGTATTTTTTGGCGGGGGGAGTGGCGCCGAGATGATAAAGAGGGGGGCGACGATTGACCTTGCGGCATCAATTGAATATTCCTCATTTCGCAATACCGGAGAGATACGTTTGCGTATCGTTGATTATCGTGCGAGATAATGATACGCTTTGGCAAATGCGCATTAACAGGAGAAACCAATGACACGCGGCACTATTATAGATAAAGCATTACAAAAAGCAGAAATTCTTCATAAAGGGCAAGTGAGAAAATCAGACGGAGTAACGCCGTATATTACGCATTTAAAAGAAGTTGCCGGCATTCTAAAAAAATATACTTCTGACGAGCATGTCATCGCTGCGGGTATTTTGCATGATGCTATAGAGGATACGCCGTATACGCCCGAAGCATTAGAGCACGACTTTGGTCTCGTAATACGAGATATAGTTATGGGAGTTACGGAAAAAAAGATGAGAGATGGAAAAAAAATTCCATGGAAGGTTCGGAAAGAGGCGTATCTGCACAATCTTCAACATGTATCGCGAAACAGCCTACTTGTGTGTGCTGCCGACAAGGTTCATAATATGAACTCCTGCGTGCATGATTTTCAAAAACAAGGGAGCAGTGTGTGGAGCAGTTTTAATGCAGAGCCGAAAGAGCAGGTGTGGTATTATGGAGCTGTTCTACATATACTAACAGGGCGGTTGCGACACAGCAGAGCAAAAGGAATACTTGCCGAGTATAGAGTGGCATTTGATAGATTCTGTGGCATAGCAGAATCGTTTTACGCACAGTATGAATAAGCAAAAAAATGACATTGTGATATATACGGACGGAGGATCTCGAGGGAACCCCGGGCCAGCTGCTATCGGCGTGGTTATTCAGGATGTAGGCGGACGGGATATAAAATCGTACGGGGAACAGATAGGAGAACGCACGAATAACGAAGCCGAATATGAGGCGGTTATTTTTGCTCTCAAGAAAGCAAAGCAGCTTTTTGGGAAAGCAAAAGCAAAGCAGATGCGCGTTGAAGTTCGTATGGATTCGGAGCTCGTTATGCGCCAATTGAGCGGCATATATAAAATAGAAGAAGAACGACTATTTCCGTTGTATATGAAGGCGCACAATCTTACGCTCGATTTTGGGAGTATTGTATACACGCATCTTATGCGTGATAAGAATAAAGAAGCAGACAGATTGCTGAACGAGGCGCTCGATGCAGGAGAACAGAAAACATTATTATGAGAGAGCGAGCATTGGTTATAAGTATTATAGGATTTGGAGCGGGTATAAGTATCCGCTCCTTTTTTACTATTGCAGAAGTATATGCGGTTTTTGGGCTCTTTCTTGCTGCGGGTTTTTTTATTTTTTGGCGCGTCAGAGGGGCGGGTCTATTTTTTATTATTGCGTTGCTGTTCGCGGGGGGTAGCTTTGGAGTGCTGCGCTTTAATATGAAAGACAGGGGAGGGGTGAATCCGGAGTGGGCGCGAGTTGTGGGCAACACTGTATTATTGCGCGGCATAATAACAAGTGAAGCCGATGAACGCGACCGGTATACTCGCTTTGTAGTTGCAAGCGGGGAACTATTTGATTGGAACGAAAAAGCATGGAGAAGTGTTCCGTCAGAGAAAATACTTTTTACCGTGAGCCGTTACCCCTCTTTTGTGTACGGAGACATTGTAGAAGCGCGTGGGCGGCTTGAACCTCCGGAGAATATTCCTGATTCTGATTTTGATTGGGAGTCGTATCTTGCGAAAGACGAAATTTATCTTCAGATGTCATATCCAAGCACCGCGCTCATAGGAAGAGGTGGATTTTTTTTGAAGCGATGGTTATTTTCGCTTAAGGAGGAGTACATACAGCGAATCGGAAGCGTATTGCCCGAACCGCACGCGTCTTTTTTGGGTGGACTTACTGTCGGCGCTCGAAAAAGCATACCTGAGAATGTACTTGAGGAGTTCCGCAGGGTAGGCGTTATTCATATTGTTGTTCTTTCCGGGTATAACATTACCATTGTCGCCAGGGCTTTTGCAGGATTTTTAGGGGTATTCTTTTCGTGGGCGGTAAGCGTGGGCGCGGGAGTAGCCGGAATAATTCTCTTTGCGCTATTCACTGGTGCTGCGGCCCCCGTGGTACGTGCATCAATTATGGCCATTCTCATTTATACGGCTCAGGCGACTGGGCGCATAAACCGTGTCATTATCGCGCTCCTCATTGCAGGCGCTCTTATGATATTTGTAAATCCAAAGATTCTCCTGTTTGACGCGTCGTTCCAGCTTTCATTTTTGGCAACGCTGGGACTTATTTATCTCGCGCCTCGTTTTGAGCGCATGCTTTCATGGGCTCCTAAGCGATTCGGATTACGGGAAGCGGCAACAGCAACGCTCTCCGCCCAGATTGCAGTTACCCCACTCATCTTGCATCTTATGGGAACATTTTCTGTCGTTGCGCTTCCCGTAAATATGCTTGTTCTTGTTGTGGTTCCGTACACAATGTTTTTTGGAGCGACGGCAGGCGCACTAGCGTTTGCTTCAAAGATACTCGCGCTTCCTTTTGCCTGGGTTGCGTACATTTTGCTTGAATATCAGCTCAAAATAGTCGAGACATTTTCATCACTTTCGTTTGCGGAAATAGCTCTTCCAGGATTTCCCCTCATTGCGATGCTTGTGCTCTATATAGGTATCGCTTGGCTTATAATACGGCGGAAATAATTGCCATATACAAAAAAATGTGGTATTCTTTTGCACATACATCTTTTACAACAGGAGGAGAAAGTGCTGACTATTAAAGAATCAGGAAGAACATTTGACGATATATTACTTGCGCCGCGGCGTTCCGAAATACTTCCCTCGGAAGTTTCTTTGGAAACGCGTTGCAGTAGAAATGTTGCCATGAGCATACCACTTATTTCTTCGCCTATGGATACGGTGACGGAGTATAAGATGGCGATAGCTCTTGCTTTGCATGGGGGTATCGGCGTTATTCATCGGGCTATGGATATAGAGCGCCAAGCGCATGAAGTATACCGCGTTAAGCGTTACCAGAGCGGGAAGATAGCAAAGCCATACACACTTGCTCCGCATAAGACCATAGGAGATGCAAAAAAGCTTGTGGAAGAAAGAGGCATTTCAGGTATTCCCATTGTTAAGTCTGATGACACACTTGTAGGGCTGCTTACCCGCAGAGATCTGCTGTATGCTCCTGATGATGATTTTCTTGTACAAAAGGCAATGAGACCGTTAGAAAAATTAGTAGTTGCTTCAGAGTGCATTTCGGCGGAAAAAGCGTACAAGATACTTTTGAAAGAGCATATCGAAAAACTTCCGTTGGTGGACGAAGCGGGGCATTTGCGCGGGCTCATAACCCTGAAGGACATCAATCTTATGCGGGAGTTCTCGTCAGCTACGCGCGACAAAGAAGGACGCTTGCGCGTTGCCGCTGCAATCGGTGCCACGGGAGATTTTTATGAACGTGCGATAGAATTGCTGAACCACGATGTTGATATGATTGTTCTTGACAGCTCGCATGGCCATTCAAGCAATGTAATGAATGCGCTTAAAAAACTGAAATCAGTAAGCGGGATGGTTGATATCGTTGTGGGGAATATTGCGACAAGAGAAGCGGCCGACGACTTGATAGATCTTGGCGCCGATGGACTTCGTGTAGGCATTGGAGGCGGTTCTATCTGTACTACCCGTATGGTTACTGGAATTGGTGTTGCGCAGATCAGCGCGATAGAAAATGTTGTATCTGCCGCAAAAGAGCGATCTGTTCCCATCATCGCGGACGGAGGTATTCGTTTTTCCGGAGATATCACCAAAGCCTTAGCTGCGGGTGCGGACGCTGTGATGATAGGAAGACTTTTTGCCGAACTTGATGAGAGCCCCGGGGAGATAGTGGAAGTCAAAGGGGTGAAGTACAAAAGATATCGCGGAATGGGCTCAGAGGCAGTACTAAAAAGCGGAGGAAGCGACCGATATGGCGCAAAAGCCGTCCCGGAGGGCGTAGAGGCGCTGATACCGTATCATGGAACCTTCAGGGAAGAGATACATTATCTTCTCGGAGGCCTTCGCCAGGGGATGGGGTATCTTGGGTGCGCCTCTATACAGGATATGCATGAAACAGAAATAGAAGCGCAAATCATGAGCTTTGCCACGATGCAAGAAAGCGGGCCTCACGACATTCTACTGGAAAAAGACCCTCCAAACTATAAAAAACTCTAACGAAACTTAGCCGCACATATATTGTGCGGCTTTTTCTTGATTTTAGATGAACTTATCTATTTTCCATGCGATGTATAAGAGCGCGTTACATGATAGTGTCTAGCGGGGTTGATTTTTTTGAAAAATAGTATACAATGAAAGCAAAATTTTGCAGCAAGAGGAGCTCTTTTATGAATTTTAATAATAAGCATGTTGCTATTGTGGGTGTTGGCGGTATGGGTGCAGAAATAGTAAAAGCATTGCGGATCAAGGGCGTTACTACATTTTTTCTTGCCGATAATGATATTAAAAAGTGTTACAGCGCAGTATCTTCTATTTCTTCTGATGAAGCGTGCGGCGGCGCGTATTACACAGCGGGGATTGATGTCATGAATCCGGCATCGTGGGATAATCTATTCTCAAAGATACAGATGGCAAGAACGCCTATAGATATATTTATCTATACCGCGGGCGTTATAGGTCCCGGAGGGAAGAGCAAATTCATTACCAAATGGACTATGGACGACATCCTTCAGGTATGCACCATAAATTATGCGGCAATGATAGGCCTTACGAATGAATTTATGAACAGATTTTTTATTCCGCAAAAACATGGCCGCATCATTACTATTGCTTCTCTGGCGGGCCTTGATCCAGAGAGCGGTTCCGAGATGTATGATTCCACCAAAGCCGCGGTTATTGGGTTTATGCGCTCATTTATGGGGACGCTGAACGGTATGCGGGAAAGAAAGGGGATTGATGTGCGTGCAAATTGTCTTACGCCTGGTATGGTGAGGACCGGCATGATAAGTCACCTAGAAGAGAACAAGGAACTTATGGAAGGACTACTTGCGCGATTCAATCAAAAACTGTTGAGTGAACCTTCCGAGGTGGCCGCACAGGTGTGCCGGGTGCTTGCAGAGGATCTCCACGGAGAATTCGTTGACGAAAAGGGGCGTTCATATAACGACTACCTTGATTCTATAAAAGAAAAAATCCGCTGCGTCTAATGACGCTGGAACAAAAAGCTCCGCTTTGCGCGGGGCTTTTTTTATATTATGGTAGGAAAATTATGTTGCATGTTCGCGCACATTCATGTGCGTACATTTTTTTTGGATTGCTCTTCGTCGCCATATTTTTATGGGGTGCTCTTTTCGCATTCGGTGGAGAGGGTTCCCGCGAAGTAGTAATGTATTTTTTAGACATCGGGCAGGGAGACGCGATATTTATTGAAACGCCAGACCATGTGCAAATGCTTATTGACGGCGGCCCGAATAAAAAAATTCTTTCAGAGCTTGGGAGCATTATGCCGTTTACCGACAGAACTATTGATGTGGTTCTTTTGTCCCATCCGCATGAGGACCATGTGGGGGGACTTATTGATGTGCTTGACCGGTATGATGTTCGGACGGTAGTTGCGGCAGAGACGCCATATGATTCGGGGGCATTCCGGGAATGGGATGAAAAGGTAGACGCGGAAGGAGCAGAGCACGTACGCGCGCTTCGCGGCATGCGGATTTGGCTTGCATCTGATGTCTGGTTTGATGTTCTTGCTCCCGCATCTTTCATACAAGAAGAGCCTGCGAACATACACGACGCTATGATTGTGGGGAAGCTTGTGTATGGAAATACCTGCGTTATATTCACGGGTGACATGGAACGGGATATAGAACGCTCTCTTTTGGGGGACGATATAGGATGCGAAGTGTTGAAGGTGGGGCATCATGGCTCCAAGACATCTACGAGCGACGCATTTTTAAAAGCTGTATCTCCAAGTGTCGCAGTTATTTCTGCGGGTAGGAATAACCGCTATGGCCACCCGCATGATGTTATCCTCAATAAGTTGGAAAAAGCAGGCATCCGCATACTCCGCACCGACATTGACAGTACAGTAATTCTGCGCTCAAATGGAGAAAATGTCTTTTAAAAAATTGCACAGGAAAGGGAGGATGTAGTATTGAAGATCTACACGACAGGATCAGGGAAGAATCTCGGTGAAAAAATAGCGAGATGCCTCGGGACAACGCCGAGCCCGGTGAATATAGGAAAATATCCCGACGGACAAATCTTTAATCATATTCTTGAAACGCCTCACAACGAAGTTGCGCTTGTGGTAGGAAATACACAAGGGCCGGTTGAATTCACAGAATTGCTTACCTTGCTTGATACTGTCCAGGGATTCAGCGTGCAAAAAACCGTAGTTATCGTTCCGTATTTTGGCGCGGGGCGGCAAGACCGTGCAGACCAGGAGGGTGAAGATATAGCGGGGCGCATGCAGATGACTGCTATAGCATCACGAAGGCCAAACAGGGTTCTTCTCGTGGATTTGCATAATGCGGGTATTCAATACTGTACAGCACTTGATATGCGTATCCGAGTAAAGGAATTATACGCAAAGCCCATATTCTTTGATGTTATTCGTGACATGCGTATTTCTTCTGAGTTTGTTTTTGCGTCAGCAGATGTAGGGAGGCTCCGTATAGCTCGTTCATATGCGAAAGAATTTAATGTGAGTGCGGTTTCTCTTGATAAGCGTCGCGCAGGACCGGGCGAGGTAGAAGTGATGCATATCATTGGTGATGTGGCGAATAAGACAGTTATCATGATTGACGATATCGTCGACTCCGGCGGGACTGTTATGAAGGGTGCTGAGGCGTTAAAAAACGCCGGCGCAAAAGATATTCATTTGTTTGCAACGCATGCTGTGCTGAGCGGGCAGGGGTATGAGCGGTTTGCGCACTCAAATATATTCTTTGCGAGCGCTCATATAACCGACACCATTGCCATACGGGAGCCCTCAATGTTTCAGGTGCACTCCATAGCTCCTCTTATCGCTGAATACACGAGGAAAGAGATTTTATAATAAGCAAAGCCGCCCCGTAATAGGCGGCTTTTCCATCTATGGGGAAGTTCAGGATATCGCTGATGTAGTCGGGGGGCTTGCTTGAGCTTTCTCGGGAGGCGGCAAAGACTGATAGCGTATGATATCCATATACTAAAAACAAAAATCTGGGATATATTCCGGATTTTTTATATCTTGTCAAAAGAATCCATTTTCATTAGTATGTGAACATATGAAACACCCATCAGAAGAAAAAACAGTAGTGCTTATCAAGCCCGACGGTGTAAAGCGCGGATTGATAGGCGAAGTAATTAAGCGCATTGAGATGCGTGGTTTGAAAGTGATTGCGCTCAAAATGATATTGGCCTCGCGGGAGCATGCGCACAGCCACTACCCTAACACAGAACCATGGCTTCGCGGGATTGGAGAAAAGACGCTTGAAAATTATGAAAAATATGGCAAAGAGGCCAAAAAAGAAGTTGGTACTGATGATCCGATAGAAATAGGCAAACAAGTTGCACGCTGGAATGTTGATTTTTTGACGTCTGGTCCCATGGTAGCAATGGTAGTACAAGGGATACATGCCATTGATATGGTGCGCAAGATCGTGGGCAAAACCATTCCTGCGTTTGCAGAAATGGGAACGATACGCGGCGATTTTTCGGTTGATTCTCCTACGCTTGCAAATATCCAAAAGCGTTCCATTCATAATGTGGTGCATGCGTCGGGCGACCCGGAAGAGGCAAAGCATGAACTTACACATTGGTTTACAGACCAAGAGATTCATGCGTACAAACGGGCGGAAGAGGATATAATGTTTTAGCGTATTTGCGCACAGGAGACCTGTATGTTTTTTAAAAAAGAAAAAGATAATTTCCCGGCATTTCTCCTTACATCCCTTGTCATTATTTTGGGCGTGCATATATTTGCACTTCTTACATCGCTCTATTATATACTGCCTTGGTTTGATATTGCGGTGCACGGCATGGGCGGATTTTGGGCTGCTAGTTTCATATATTACCTCCTTTTTTATACATACAGAGGCAGCGTCCGGATGCCGTGTTTTATCGCGTTTGTAGTTATTGTAAGCGGGACAGCGCTCGTAGGTGTCTTGTGGGAATTCTTTGAGTTTGCCATGGACATTATCAATATCCCGTTCTTGGGCATTGGCCTTTCCGGGAAAGCGGTGCTTGTTGATACGTTGCTGGATCTTTTAATGGATATCGCTGGCGGTTCGCTTGCGGGCATGCTCTTACTATGGCTGAAAAAAAATACATTGTAGTGCATTATCATGAAATAGCACTAAAGGGAAAAAATCGCGCTTTCTTTGAGAAGGCGCTTCTTTCTAATATAGAAAGACAGGCGCATGGGTTGTATGATTCGGCTTCGCGCATTTCAGGGAGAATAGTTTTGTGTGCGGACGCATCTCAAAAGGATGCGTTAGCCGAACGGTTGCGGTATGTATTTGGTATTCATCACATTGAAATAGGCACGCGCGCTGGCGCTACAATGGAAGCAATACAAGAAGAAGCACGCCGTGTTTTTCCAGAAATAAAAAAAGTTCCGTTCCGCGTTACTGCGTCGCGTGCGGAAAAAAACCATCCCTTCACATCGCAGGATGTTGAGCGGGAAGTGGGCGCGGTTATCCATGAAGAATTCGGTTTCCCTGTTTCGCTCAAAAATCCCGAGCTTGTTTTGAGTATAGAGATAGTTGAAGGGCATGCGTATCTTTTAACTGAACGCATACAAGGACCGGGGGGATTGCCGGTCGGTGTTTCGGGGAAGGTCGTAGTACTCCTATCAGCCGGTTTTGATTCTCCGATAGCGGCGCTGTATATGATGAAGCGCGGGTGTGTGCCAGCGCTCGTTCATTTCCATAGCTACCCGTACACATCAAAGGACTCTTTAGAGAATGTGCGGCATATGCGCGATGCGCTTTCGCGCTATGCTCCCTCATCGCTTGCGTTGCTTGAAGTGCCGTTAAGCGATATCCAGCAGTATGTTGTTACCAAGGCTCCGTCAGCTCTGCGGATAGTTATGTATCGGCGGTGGATGTTGTGGATGGCAGAACGTGTAGCCCGCATGCAAAAAGCACATGCTCTTGTAACTGGGGATTCTATAGGCCAGGTTGCATCACAAACCCTCGAGAATATTGAGACCATTTCGGAGATAGCCACATTGCCCATTCTCCGGCCGTTGGCGGGGCTTGATAAAGAGGAGATTATTGAGCGCGCAAAGCAATATGGGACATATGACATCTCAAAACTGCCGTATGAAGATTGTTGTTCGCTTTTTGTGGAAGGTTCTCCGCGGACGAAAACAACGATAGAAGAAATAAAAAAGATAGAAGACCCGATACGAAAAGAATTGGAAGAAAAAGCGGCATACGCATTATCTCAAATATAAAACCGGCTGCGATAAGCAGCCGGTGTTGTTTTTAACAGTCAAAGATGGGGTCTATGTCGACCGGAATTCCTTCCAGGCGTTTTATCATGGGTTTTAATCCGGGTAATACTGCACTCCATGTGTCTGCAAATGATTTTGTGTTCGTGTAATTTTGCGCTTGGGATAATTTGAAAAATTCATATCCCAGGCTTTCAAGTGCCTGCTTGAAAAATCGCGGGTCAAACAAAAATGTCTGTTCATGAATGCCGATAGCCCCCATGTTCTCTAGCCATTGATACTGTATGCGGGCGCCGAATGCGTGAGCCTCTTCAAGTCCAAAGCGAAGCTGACGGAGACCGTCGATGGCATGTATGTATACGGCTGATTCCGCAACTTCTTTCGCAAGCACTCCCTTTTCGGCAAGAAAATAAAGGAACAGCATGCCGAATACATCCGCTTTTGCTTCTTCCAGGGATGGCCCGAGTTCTTTAAATTCCGGTCCGCTGAATCGGAAGCCAAGTCCGTGTGAAAGCTCATGTCCTACAACGAAGAGAAAATAGGTCCATGGGTCAAAGTGATGCATCATGGAGCGCTCTACAATTCGTTCCGCGATGGGTATGGTCATGGTAGTAAACTTTGCATCCATGACATTTTTTACAAACACCTTTTTTGATCCAACGGTTTCGTGTATGTCGTTATCGTTTGGCAGATTATATGCCATCGCGATGTAGCTGTAATACGCTCCTCCGGTTGCCAGTATTTCGTTCATCACTACCATGGGCGTTATTTTCCCAGAAGGTGTGTAGCCGTACATGTTTCCGAGATACGCATCAAATTCCAGCGTTAAGTCTTGATATTGCCTGACTTTTTCGTTTTCTTCCGTGAGAGTCACTCCGAGCATTGCTTCAAAATTTCGTTTTATGCCGAGAGTTTTGTCTTCGTAGCTTTCGTACGGCCCTATGGTGAGCTCTATCGGTGCATCGGTTACATGTATCCAGTCTATGTCGCTTTCTTTATATTCATTTGAAACAAACGCGGCGGCTTTGCTTTTAAGAAATTTTTTAAACTGCGGATGATCCGTTATGCGTGACGCATGCTCAAGAAAAAGCTTCATGCGTGTGAGATGCGGCTCATAAAGCTCCGCATACGGGATAGTTTTGAGCAGTGTGCCGTCTCTCTGCACCACCGAAAATGGAGACAGGATATCTTGTTTTTGGTCGGGGTGCGCTTGTATGTATACTTCAAGCTCTTCGGCTGTCATGCCGGGGGGGTAATATGCCGCGTTCCGGGATTCATCAATAATACCGCCCGTTTCTTCCAATTTCTGGTTCATCTGCGCAAGATATATCGGATTAATGAGCCTTGCTGCGGAAATAAGCGCTTCAAGCGTATCTTTGTTCCCCGTACTCAGGTGGGAAACATCTCCCCGTATGGGAATTTTTACATACCTTGTTTCATTGTCTCTGCCGGCAGCCATACTAGGCACCTCCTTATGTATTTTGTTTTCAAATTTTTTTGATTATACGGTATTTTTTGCAAAAAAGCAAGATATGAGCAGAAAATAAATGATATACTAAAAGCATGGCAAAACTTTCTTTCCATGGTGGCGCTCAGCAAATATCAGGTTCTTGCTATTTGTTAGAAACCGCAGAGGCAAAGGTGCTTGTTGACTGCGGGTTATTCCAATGCCCCCGCGTATGCGAAGCACAAAATTATGAGCCCTTTACATTTGACCCCGCATCCATTGATGGCGTTATTGTGACGCATGCGCATACCGATCACACAGGACGCATCCCGAAGCTATTTAAAGAAGGATTTCAGGGAATGATTCATTCAACGCATCCAACAAAAGAACTCGCGCATTTAATGTTGCGGGATAGTCTGGGGTTAATGGAACGGGAAGCAGAGCGCGAGGGGGAAGAAATGATATTCGAAGAAGAGCATTTTGAGAAGACATTCGAGCATTGGGAGGGACATGAATATCATCATGAGTTCATTATTGGAGATATGCATATCCGCTTGCTTGATGCGGGTCATGTACTAGGCTCAGCGATGGTGGAGATTATTTACAAGGATGAGAGTCGTGCGCAAAAGAAAATAATATTTACCGGAGATATCGGAAACCCGCCAACGCCATTATTGCCGCCGCCCGAAAAGATTTCGGGAGCGAACATCTTGGTTATCGAATCAACGTATGGGAACCGTGACCACGAAGCGCGTGACGAACGCAAACAAAAACTTGAACGCGCCATAGAAGACACCGTCAAAGCAAAAGGCGTACTTATGATACCCGCATTTTCGCTTGAGCGCACACAGGAGATTCTTTACGAAATAAACGACCTTATAGAGCATGGGCGGGTTCCCATGGTACCGGTGTTTCTTGATTCTCCGCTAGCAATACGCGCGACGGAAATTTATCGGAAGAGCGATGCGTATTTCAATAAGCGTACGCGGTATATTTTGGATTCGGGCGAACACATTTTTAAGTTCCCTATGCTTAAATTTACGCTTGCCACCGAAGAATCAAAAGCAATCAATGATGTGCCTTCGCCAAAAGTAATCATCGCGGGTTCCGGTATGTCCACCGGTGGGCGCATTTTGCACCACGAGCGGCGGTATTTACCCGACCCACATTCAATGGTGTTGTTGGTTGGGTATCAAGCGGCAGGTTCGCGCGGGAGGCAGTTGCAGGAGGGCGCAAAGAGTGTAGAGATATTCGGCGAAGAAGTGCCGGTGCGTGCGCGTGTTGAAAAGATATCCGGATATTCTGCGCATCCCGATCAAGGTATGCTTATGGGTATTGTCCAGGATTCTATAGACACGCTTGATACGGTGTTTGCAATTCACGGAGAAGGAGAGTCCGCGCTCTTTTTTGTGCAGCGGATACGTGATCATTTGGGGATTCGGGCGTTTGCTCCAAAGCTAGGAGAATCATTCGATATATAGTTCTTTAAAAAAAGAAAAAAAGGAGGTATTTAGTGGGCAATAAGATGATATTGTGGGATTTTGGGAATGTGATAGCGGCATTCTCCGTGGATCGGTTTTTGGAGGATGTGGCATCTCTCTTTTCTGTGACCCCGTTTGAAGTAATTGCTTTTATGGAAGGCCCTATGCCGGATAGCACTAAGCAATTTATTCATGTCATTGAAGGGGATTCGCATTGGAATACGCACAGGATATTTCTGGCATTTTGCTCCCGGTTCGGGAAAAAGTGCGAATATGAAATGTTCGAAAAAATATTCAGCAATGCGTTGCGGGAAGACTATGAGCATAGCGGGCGTTTTTTGAAATTCTCCCGAAGAATTCATGGTGCCGGATATTATCAAGGGCTTATTTCTAACGCAAATGCAATTCATGCAAAAAAAATGGAGTATGAGCTCGGGCATTTGCTTGCTTACATATCGAAAGAGTTCCGGTATTATTCATGGAGCATGTGTCTCCGCAAGAGTGAGAGTCCCGTATTATTTAATAAAGTTTTTGGCGAGATAGAATCAAAGCTTGAGATAAAGCGGGCCGATATGGTGTTTATAGACGATCGTCCTGAAAATATTGAGGGATGCAAGGCGGCAGGCGCGCATGCTATTGAGTTTAATATCGGTGACGGACTATATCGCTTAGAAGAAAAACTGGCTCGTTTGGGGTTTTCTCTTTAGCCATCAAAAGCTCTGCATAGCAGAGCTTTTTTATTTTTTTGCTTTTGAGTATACTACTAATATGAAACCATCACCGCATTCCCATCTCAAATTCAAGATTTGCGTTTCAGGTGCCGCCGAAACAGGTCATTGCTCGAAAAATGCACTTGAACAAGCAAAGGAAATAGGAAAAGAGATCGTCCGTCATAATGCTATTTTAGTTACGGGCGCGACTACCGGATTTCCATATTGGTCAGCGATTGGCGCGAAAGAAGCGGGCGGGATATCAATCGGGCTCTCTCCGGCATCAAGCGAAAAGGAGCATATTGAAAAATATAAGCTCCCCGTGGATTACATGGATATGATCGTATATACCGGCTTTGATTATTCCGGGCGGAATCTTTTGCTAACACGCGCGTCAGACGGTGTTATTGTCGGTTGCGGGCGCATGGGGACGCTTAACGAATTTACTATCGCGTTTGAAGATAACAAGCCTATCGGCATTCTTGAGGAATCAGGGGGTTCAACCAATCTGATTAGGCAGATTATCGATCTCTCTCATCGGGAAAACGGAAAGGTGGTGTATGACACTGATCCGAAAGCGCTTGTGGAAAAAGTGATAGAACTTATCCGGAAAGAAAAAATAATCGAAATTTAATTATGTTTGATCCTGAAATATTGCGAATGTTTTTTCAGATGGCGCTCGCTGCAGGGCTCGGATTGTTTATCGGTTTTGAGCGGGAATATAAGGGAAAGGCCGCAGGTATGCGGACATATGCGCTTGTATGCATGGGTGCGGCACTTTTCACTATTCTTTCAGTTGAGGCGTTTCAGCAATTTGGAACTGGCATTCAAGATCCGGCGCGGGTTGCCGCACAGGTAGTTGTTGGCATCGGTTTCATCGGTGCGGGTCTTATTTTTGTGCAGCGTGGCAGCGTTCACGGTCTCACAACTGCAGCGGGTTTGTGGGCGGTTGCGGCAGTTGGCATGACTGTAGGCGTACAGATGTATAGTCTTGCGATATTTAGCGCTGTGCTCGTACTGTTAGTATTGTGGGCGCTCCGAAAAGTTGAAGGAAAAATAAGAAAACACGACGACGACTATGATCCAATCTGATCACCCCGTTTTTTTCGGTGAAAGCTAATTGCGAACCGATGTGCTTCGTTACGAATATATTGTAAAAGATGAAGGAGTGGCTGAGGCCGCTCTTTTAATTTGATAACGGTTCCGTTTTGGAGGTGCAGTTCTTCTTCTCGCTTCGCAAGTGCGGCAACGGGCATTCGTAGAGTGTGGTGCGCCAGGGCTTTTTGGGCAGCATGAAGTTGTGGTGTGCCCCCATCAATGATGATGAGATCAGGATGTGTCCATGCGTTATAGAATCGTCTCGTAATAATCTCCTGCATCATCGCAGTGTCATTTGGTTTAGGGGGGAGATGTATCGCAAATTTCCGATACTCATTTTTATCGGGTGCGCCGTTCGTAAACACCACCATAGAACCTACCGCGTGCTTCCCCTGAATATTTGAGATGTCGTATGCTTCTATGCGCTTGGGTGTTTTTTTCATACCAATAACATGCTTGAGATAGGTAACGCCTTTTTCTGCATAGATATGCTCTTCGCGCCTCAGGGTGTGCCGGTGTGAGAATATGTTTTCGAGCGCATAGAGTTGGTCGCGGATGAGTGCTGCTTGTTCATAGTGCTTATGCTCGGAAAGTTTCTTCATGCGCTTTTGCATAGTATGCATGAGCGCATTTCCTTTTCCGGAAAGCACCTGTTTTATCGTGCGGATATTCTTTTTATATTGAGAACTCCTTTTTTGGTAGTCAGGAAAAAGTGCTTTCATGTACGCGCTCTCGGTGCAGCATATGCCAAGACAATTCCCGATGGACGCGTGTTGGCATCTGCGTTTGTGCGCGCCCTTGCATGTGCAATACGGAAATGCGTGTCGGAGCATTTTTAATGTTTGCTTGAGCGAGGAGCCGTCCGTAAATGGTCCTAAAAAATAATCCTTTGAGCTGTTAGGTTGGTGAGTCAGTGTGATCCGAGGAAATGCGCCATCAGAAAATCGGACGAAAAAATATTGCTTGTCGTCCCGCATAACAATGTTATAGCGGGGCTTATGTGCTTTGATGTATTCCGCTTCGCGTATGAGCGCCTCTGTGTCGGAGAGCATCTCTTTCCAGGTAATTGACGTTGCTTGACGCACCATGCTTATTTTCCGCGCGTCTGTGTTTTGTGACGAAAAGTAAGATGCGATGCGCTCTTTGAGATTTTTTGCCTTTCCGACATATAAGAGAGTCCTTCCTTTTTTGAAAAAGTATACGCCTGGCGCTTGGGGAATGGTATCCGGCTTTTTGTTCATAATGGGTTGATTATAAGAATCATCAGATGCTAAGTCAAAAAAAGATATTCTCAATTCACATTCATATCTTGACCCGGGCGCTAAAAATATCTATACTGAATAATTGCAAAATTTTGCGCACCTCTATTTGTACTCTGTATGGCAAGAAAACAACCAACACACGAAACAGATGTTATACGCATAAAAGGTGCGCGTACTCACAATCTCAAGAATATCTCGCTTGAGATACCAAAAAACAAACTTGTAGTTATTACGGGGCTTTCCGGTTCAGGAAAGTCCTCGCTTGCTTTTGACACCATTTATGCCGAAGCCGAACGGCGCTTTGTGGAGTCGCTTTCAAGTTATGCGCGGCAATTCTTAGGCGTGCGCGAAAAGCCCGATGTTGAAAAAATAGAAGGCTTATCGCCCGCAATCGCTATTGACCAGCGGTCGGTCTCGAAAAATCCTCGCTCGACCGTTGGAACCATAACCGAAATATATGATTATCTCCGCATCTTGTTCGCACGCATCGGCAAGCCGCATTGTCCGGCATGCGGGCGGCTCGTAAAAAAACAGACGATAGATGAAATGATAAAAACGGTAAGCCGCGAATTCAAGGACACATTTGTGATGATTGCCGCTCCCGTCATCCGTTCAAAAAAAGGAGAACATAAAAAGATACTTGCCGAAATACAAAAGCAAGGGTTCTTGCGCGTGCGTCTCGACGGAGGCGTTATGCGGATAGAAGAGGCGCTTGATCTTCCGCTTGATCCAAAAAAGAAGCACTCCATTGAGGTTGTTGTAGATCGGCTTTCTATAGATAAGGACACGGAACGCGGACGCATACATGATTCGCTGGAGACCACGCTTGCGCTTACAAAAGGTATTGCGCTTGTGGTTGAGTATAAAGAAGACGCAAACGGAACAAAAGGAAGAGAGGTGCTTTTTTCGGAAAATTTTTCTTGTCCGGTCTGTCATATTTCACTTCCGCCGATAGAGCCACGGTTGTTCAGCTTTAATAGTCCCTATGGTGCGTGCGAACGCTGTACGGGCCTCGGCCATCAATTGGAGGTTGATCCGGACTTGGTGATGCCGAATAAAAAGTTAACACTTGCCGAAGGTGCAATCCAGCCGTGGGCGCGTGCATCGCATCGGGTGGGACGGCAGTCCTGGTACTGGTGGATGATTGAGGATCTTTCCGAGCGGTATAGCTTTTCGCTTGATACGCCTGTGGGCGCGCTCCCGAAGAAAGTAACTGACCTTATTTTGTATGGAGAAAAAGACACTGAAGATAAAAAACCGGGCGAGGCATTTGAGGGCGTCATCCCAAACCTTGAGCGGAGGTGGCGCGAAACGGACTCCGAATGGACCCGGGCAGAGATAGAAAAATACATGTTTATGAACAGCTGCCCTGCGTGCGGAGGTAAACGGCTGCGTCCGGAATCGCTGGGTGTTAAAATTATCCAGACATCTATTGCGGAAGTCTCCGCGTATGCCGCAGAGGATGCAATCGCGTTTATGCAAAAAGTGCTGCAGGAAGTAAAAAAGAAAAAACAGGAAGACGCAATTGCGCGCCCGCTCGTAAAAGAAATAGAACGGCGGCTCGAATTTTTAGTGAATGTCGGGCTCGGATATGTGTCGCTTGACCGCCAGTCCACCACGCTCTCCGGGGGAGAGGCGCAGCGCGTGCGCCTTGCGACACAGATTGGTTCCGGTCTTTCGGGGGTTATTTATGTGCTTGATGAGCCGTCCATTGGGCTTCACGCGCGTGACCACTATCGTCTTATCCAAACACTTAAAGAACTGAAAGCGCTTGGAAATACCGTTTTAGTGGTAGAGCATGATCAGAAGACGATGGAGGAGGCTGATTGGATTATTGATCTCGGTGAGGGCGCAGGAATACATGGAGGCAAAATAATCTTTGAAGGCACATATAGTGATATCAAAAAGGCAAAGACGCTTACCGGCGATTATATTTCCGGACGTAAAAAAGTATCTGTGCTTGCGTCCAAAGAGAACAAAGCCGCTGGCTTTATAACTATCAAAGGAGCCCGCGAACATAACTTGAAAAATATTACGGTAAAAATCCCCCTTGGAAAATTAGTCGGTGTTTCGGGCGTATCCGGCTCTGGAAAATCAACGCTTATCAACGATATATTATCGCGCTCGCTCATGCAGCATTTTTACGGCTCGCGCGCCGTCCCCGGCGGGCATACATCAATAGAGGGGTTAAAGAGCATTGATAAAGTAGTTGTAGTGGATCAGTCGCCAATCGGCCGCACGCCGAGAAGCAACCCTGCGACATACACCGGGGCATTTGCGGGGATCCGCGATCTCTTTTCGAAAACACGCGATGCCCGTGCACGAGGGTACAAAGCGGGGCGGTTTAGTTTTAATGTGAAAGGCGGGAGGTGTGAAGAGTGCGAGGGGCAGGGCGTCAAAAAAATAGAAATGCACTTCCTTCCTGATATCTATGTGCCGTGCGAAGAATGCGACGGCGCGCGATACAATCGTGAGGCGCTCGGGATCCACTATAATGATAAAAACATAGCAGAAGTGCTTGATATGTCAGTTGAAGAAGCGCTCATATTTTTTAAGAATGTTCCTGCTATACAATCAAAAATAGAAACGCTCAACCAGGTGGGATTGAGCTACATTAAGCTCGGGCAGCCAGCAACAACACTCTCCGGAGGAGAAGCGCAGCGAGTAAAGCTTGCGACTGAGCTGGCAAAGAAAGCGACAGGGAGGACAGTCTATATATTAGATGAACCAACAACCGGTCTGCACGCAGAAGATGTCCAAAAACTTTTAACTGTTCTCCGCGCGCTTGTAGACAAGGGGAACACGGTCATTGTCACCGAACACAGTATTGATATCTTGCGGAATGCCGATTGGCTTATTGACCTTGGCCCGGAAGGCGGAGACGGCGGAGGAGAAATAGTCGTTATGGGTACGCCCGCTGATGTGAAGAAAAATAAAACATCATATACCGGGAAGTGGCTTTAAAACAAAAAAACCGCGTGCGCGGTTTTTTTGTTTTTATAAGCCAAAATAAACGGCTCACACAGCGTGTGAGCCGTTTATTAGATTGACAAAACGGCGATGTCATGCATAGTGGGGGTAAGTTGTACCTATACAAAGAGGTGGCAGAAATGATTGACAAATCAGCAGAAGAGGGAAGGGCATTAAATAATCTTGGGCTAAGCGCGGACCGCGTAGAGAAATTCAAATCTATCGTAAAAAGCGTAAAAGGAAATTTTCTTATTCTTATCACCCAGATTGATCCGGATGCATTGGGGGCTGCGTATGCGTTTCAGGCGGTACTGAGCAATTTGAAAGCGTCTGATTCGCGTATAAAGTTGTATTGGTGCGGACAGCCAGGCATGGCACAGAACCGGGCTATTGTGAACCTGGGCAGTTTGTCTCAGCATTTTAATATGGTAGATAAAATGTCGGTGGGTAAGAATGATATTCTTATTCTCATTGACTCTTCAGCGACAAATGATTCGCGTATTCCGGAAAGCCTCCGTCCGTTGCGGCCCGTAATGGTGTTTGATCACCATGATGGCGATGTTGCGTCGCAAGAAGAAGGCGAAGACCAGTTTTTCTGCATTGATAATGAGGTGGGTTCGGCAAGTACGCTTATAGAAGAACTTGCGGTTGCTACGGACACGGAACTTACCGAATACCGCCCGCTCTTCTTAGCGTTTGGTATTTATAATGACACGAAACAGCTCGCGAGTTCCTCGCGTCGCGACCGCGAAAGCTACGGACGCTTAACCGAGAAAGCAAACCAGCAAGAATTACAGATGCTTATCAATTTTCCGCTTTCCGAAAATTATTTTGACAGCTTGCAGTATGCGTTAAACCACCGCAAGCAGAAAGGCGGACGCATCGTAATGAATGCCGGACAGCTGAAAGAGGATTCCGGAGATGACCTGTCTGTTATTGCCGATCTTATGCTTCGTCAGAAGGGGGTAGATCTTGCGGTAGTGTGGGGTATGATTGGGCAGAAGGTGCGGATTAGTGCGCGAAGCAGCGATTTAGGGACGCTGCTCGGAGATGAATTGCGGAAAAAGTTCAGTTCGGGTGGCGCAAAGCTTACTCCTTCACTTACCAGCGAAGGGGGAGTCACTATCAATATTGACTTCGGTATTTGGTGGAGCGAGGGAGTACGGGAGCACGCAGAAAAGCTCGTAAGCGAGCGTATTAATGAGCTAATATTCGAATAAACTAAAGCCTCGGCGATGTCGGGGCTTTTTATATTCTCTTGACATTTGTATTTTATTTCTTATACACTGGATTAGCAGTCTATGTATTAGATTGCTAATTTACAAAAAGTGATTTTATTATTTAACATGTAGTTTTCATATAAATATGACAAAACCTACTATCACCCCCCTGGGAGACCGCGTCCTTTTGGAGCCGCTCTCAAAAGATGAATTAGAAGGCAAGACCGCATCGGGCATCGTTATTCCTGATACCGCTGAAAAAGAACGTCCGGAGCAAGGAAAAGTTGTCGCGGTCGGAGCTGGCCGGATGACAAAAGACGGCAAGCGCATCCCTGTTTCCCTTAAAAAAGGTCAGCGGGTGTTGTTCTCAAAGTATGGCCCCACGGAAATCAAAATTTCCGGCAAAGAATATCTTATTGTAAAGGAGGAGGATATTCTCGGCATTATTGAATAATCTTAATTAATACACATTATGGCAAAACAAATTCATTTCCACACAAAAGCGCACGAAAAGCTCCAGCGGGGTGTTGATATGCTTGCAAACGCTGTTAAGGTAACTCTTGGACCGAAAGGACGCAACGTTGTTTTGGATAAAGGGTTCGGCGCGCCGACTATTACGAACGATGGCGTAACCATCGCAAAAGAAATTGAGCTTGAGGACAAGGTTGAAAATATGGGGGCGGAGATTGTAAAAGAAGTTGCTACGAAAACCAATGACATTGCAGGCGACGGCACGACTACCGCAACGCTTTTAGCGCAGTCTATTTTTAACGAAGGATTAAAAAATGTCATTGCGGGCTCAAATCCGATAGCGCTCAAGCGCGGCATTGAAGAAGCGGTTACAAAAGTGGTCGCGCATATCAAGAAGATATCTTTGCCTATTTCAAAAAAAGCGGAGATTGCACAGGTCGCAACCATTTCGGCA
Organism: Candidatus Niyogibacteria bacterium CG10_big_fil_rev_8_21_14_0_10_46_36; assembly: GCA_002772995.1. Taxonomy (NCBI): domain Bacteria; phylum Candidatus Niyogiibacteriota; species Candidatus Niyogibacteria bacterium CG10_big_fil_rev_8_21_14_0_10_46_36. Next base: position 45,898 of record PFCO01000009.1, on the reverse strand, counting down.
AAAGACCCGGTTATCGGAGAAAAAATAGCAGAAGTTATTCATCAGGTAGGGAAGGATGGCGTTGTTACTGTTGAAGAGTCCCAAACATTTGGCATTGATCACGAAATAGTGGAAGGCATGAACTTTGACCGGGGGTTTGTTTCTCCGTACATGATTACAAACTCCGAGCGGATGGAGGCGTCATACAAAGATCCGAAGATATTCATTACCGATAAAAAAATATCTTCTATCCAGGAAATTTTACCGCTCTTGGAAAAGATAGCACAGGCCGGTAAGCGAGAATTAGTGATTATTTCTGAAGACATTGAAGGCGAGGCATTGACGACGCTTGTTGTAAACAAGCTCAAGGGCACATTCAATACGCTTGCAATAAAGGCGCCCGGATATGGAGATCGGCGCAAGGAAATGCTTGCGGATATCGCAACGGTTACCGGTGGGCAGGTTGTTTCAGATGAGCTCGGTATTAAAATGGAGAATGTGGAACTGAACATGCTGGGTTCCGCGCGCAAAGTTGTATCTACCAAAGACAACACTATTATTATCGGCGGCAAGGGCAAGAAGGCAGGTATTGAAAAGCGCGTAGAGCAGCTGAAAAAACAAATTGAGCAGACGACTTCTGATTTTGATAAAGAAAAGCTTCAGGAGCGTCTAGCGAAACTCTCTGGGGGGGTCGCGGTCATACGAGTAGGAGCCGCAACTGAAGTGGAACAAAAAGAAAAACAACATCGCATTGAAGATGCAATCTCTGCAACCAAAGCAGCAATCGAAGAAGGAATCGTTCCGGGCGGAGGAGTGGCGCTCTTGCGCGCGAGCGCAACGCTTGAGGCTATGCTTGTGGAGCGGGAAAAGAAAGTGGGAGTAGACCGTGATGAGTGGCTTGGTATCGGAATTGTCGCGCGCGCGATTGAAAAACCGTTGTGGCAGATTGCAGAGAATGCGGGCGCGTCGGGCGCGGTTGTTGTTGAGCGCGTAAAGAAAATGAAGGGAGCGAAAGGATACAATGCGGGAACAGGCGAATTTGATGTGGATCTTATTGAGGCGGGCATTGTGGACCCGGCGAAGGTAACGCGTTCTGCTCTTCAGAACGCTGCTTCCGCGGCGGGGATGCTTTTGACGACTGAGGCGGTTGTTGCGGAAAAACCGAAAGAAAAAGATGCGCCCGTCATGCCACAAGGTGGCATGCCCGACATGGGGGGCATGATGTAAGCTCAGAAAAACAATCCCGCTGAAAGCGGGATTGTTTTTTGTTGTGCATTCGTGTATGTTTGGATAAACGTTTTTTTGAGAGGAGGAGCGCCGATAATGGACTTTAACAGTAATCTGATACTTTGCAGGGTATTTTTTGTTGTAGGTATTGTTGATCTTTTGGGGACACTGGCAATGACGCTTGAAGGGCGTTCTCATTGGATATGGTGGGTGCTTGGGGTAGTGTGCCTTTATGCGAGCCTTGAATGTTTTCTGCGGTATCGGAAGCAGGAAAAGCTAGACACCCAAAACAAAGAAAACGCAGAAGAACGCTTAAAAAAAAAGACACGGGAGACGGAAATACCTTAGATATACACCGCTGGGAAGATGAAGGCGGAAGCCATTTTTAAAAATAAAGCCCTTTTTAGGGCTTTTTATTTATTCTGCGGGAGAAGATTGACAAAAATAAGAATTTTTGGTACATATATCTCATTCAGTTTTTTTGAAAATCCTATAAGGAGGTGAGACATGTCTTCTGTGAGAGTGGTTTTTGCTATTATTCTTATCATTGTTCTGGCTTATTTTTATCTAGAAATACGAAGAGCCAGAAGAAAAATGAAGGCTGAGGAACGCGTGGAAGACGCTAAATCTGAGAAAAGCGTTGCGGCGCTAGAAGCAGAAGCGGCTTCTATAGAAAAGGAAGCTGGGAAGATGCGAGGCAAAACGGGCAGAAAGTAAGATGTTCTGTTTTATATTTTTTTCATTGGCTGCAAAAATCCATAATAGGAGGTAGTAATATGTTTGGTTTGAGTAAGCTGAAGGTTGGTTTTTTTGCTTTTCTGATTTTGACGGTTATCATCTGTTTTTCTTGCACGGTGGGCATTAACGACGCAGGCCAGCGCACGGTAGTTCAGTATCCCAATGGTTCGTTGTTCGTTAAGTTCACGCCCGGGTGGTATCTCAAGTTTTTTGGACGTACCACTTCGTATAATGACGTACTGACCTATGATTTTGACAAGACAAAACCGGAAGAGAGCGCATCTCTCGACCAGCAGGGAATTGCTGTGCGTTATCAGGATGGCGGTAATGGTTCAATTTACGGGAAAGCCCGGTTTAATTTACCGAATGACGAAATGAGCATGATAAAATTACACAAAGCATTTCGTTCACCCGAGGGCGTTGCCGAAAAGCTCATCAAGCCCGTTACGGAAGAGGGGATGAACTTAACTGCGGGGCTTATGTCGTCGGAAGAAGCGTACGCTGAAAAACGAGGCATCTTTACTCAGTGGGCGCAGCAACAGATATCCAGTGGTAAATTTCAGACCGAATTAAAAACCATCACTGATGTGGAAGAAGGAACCGGCAAACGAGTCACGAAGAATATCCCTGTAATCAAATACGGAGAAAACGGACTTCCCATGCAGCAAAAGAGCGACCTTACGGAATATGGGATTCCGGTGAGCGGCTTCCAGATTACTGACTGGGGGTTTGAGCAAAAGACCCTTGATCAGATTTCCCGAAAGAGAGAAGCGACCATGGCGATTATCACCGCAAAAGCTGACGCCGAACGCGCTCAGCAAGAAGCAATGACTGCCGAGCAGGAAGGTAAGCGAAATGTCATGACAGCGAAATACGCTAAAGAGGTAGAAAAAGAAAAAGCTATTGTTGAGGCCCAGCAGAAGAAAGAGGTTGCTATCATTGAAGCGAAGCAACGGGTTGAGGTTGCCGCCCAGCAAAAGCTTGAGGCAGAACAGAAAAAGTTCGCTGCAGGTGAATACAAACAAGAGCAAATACTGCTTGGTGAAGGTGAAGCGGAGCGTAAGCGTCTTGCTATGGAAGCTGATGGTGCACTACAGCAGAAGATTGAAGCGTACAAGTTCGTTATGGCAAAATTTGCCGAAGAGTTTGGGAAACAAAAATGGGTCCCAGAAGTTATGATGAGCACGGGCAATGGAACGTCAGCTCCGGGCAATGAAGCGGCAAATCTCTTAAATCTTTTTACCGCAAAAGTTTTACAGGACTTGGGACTTGATATGTCCGTTCCCGTGGGGCGCACCAGGAGTAACTAGCCTTTTGTAAAAAAACAAACAATCAAAAATATGTAAAATTGAAAAGACAGGATATGTGTCCTGTCTTTTTTATTGACACGGGATAGCGTGTTGTTACAATAAGGGTATATTTCTTAGCCATATAAGCATTATGAACATATTTATCGGCATTATTATCGGACTTATTTTTCTTGCCGTGTTGTGGCTCATTTATACCTATAACCGCCTGATTACTCTCCGGATGCGCGCTCGCGAAGCGATATCTGATATTGACGTACAGCTTAAGCGCCGGTTTGACCTTATTCCCAACCTCATCGAGACGGTGAAGGGCTATATGGGTCATGAGCGAGAAGTTCTTGAGCATGTAACCGAGGCACGCGCGAAAGTGGCTTCCACGGGAGGTGATCCTATTGAGCGCGCAGGGCAAGAGAACATGCTTTCAAATACCTTGAAAACCTTATTTGCGGTTTCTGAAAATTATCCGGACCTTAAAGCGAATGCGAACTTCTTAGAGTTACAGCGCGAGCTTTCTGATACCGAAAACAAAATCCAGGCGTCGCGGAGATTTTATAACACGACCGTGCGCGACTTGAACACAAAGATAGAAACATTCCCGACGAATATGATTGCCGGGTGGTTCCATTTTGTCTCCGAAAAATTCTTTGAAGTGGAGAACGAAGCGGAAAAATCGGTTCCCAAAGTCAAGTTCTAGCATGGCGTCTCTGTACACCCATAAGGATTCAAACATCCGTAAAACATGGCTTTTGTTTGCTGTTTTTTTTGTTGTAGTCATCGGCGTTGGATGGGCATTCTCATATATATATGGGAATCAGGCAATACTTGTTATTGCCGTTCTTTTCAGTGTGTTCATGAGCCTTTTTAGCTATTGGTATTCGGACAAAATAGTGCTTCGGTTAACCCGCGCAAAAAAGGTGGAAAAAAAAGATAACCCCGAGCTCTACAATATCGTGGAAAATCTTGCAATAACCGCTGGTCTCCCAATGCCTCGTGTGTATGTCGTAGACGAAAGCGTGCCGAACGCGTTTGCGACCGGTCGCGATCCAGAACATGCTGTTGTCGCGGTGACCGAGGGTCTTTTGCGTATTCTTGATAGGTCCGAGCTTGAGGGTGTACTTGCGCACGAGCTTTCGCATGTCGGTAATCGTGACATGCTTGTTTCCACCATCGTTGTTGTTCTTGTGGGTTTTTTGGCGCTTTTGTCTGACATGTTTTTGCGCTCGCTTTTCTGGGGGTCATTGAACGGCGGCAGGGACCGGCGCGGGGGAGGAGGTGTCATTATTCTTATCGGCGTTATGCTCGCTATTCTATCGCCGATAGTTGCGTCGCTCATACAGCTTGCGATATCACGAAAACGCGAATATCTTGCCGACGCATCGGGCGCGCTTTTAACACGCTATCCGGAAGGCCTCGCATCCGCACTGGAAAAAATAGGCAAACATTCTGCTCCCATGAAAAGCGCGAATAATGCGACGGCGCATCTATGGCTTTCTGATCCGCATGGAAAGCGCCCCGGGTTTATGTCCCGCATGTTTATGACCCATCCCCCGTTAGAGGACCGAGTTGCGCGGTTGCGGGGAATGAATATGTGACATAACAAGCACGGGTGCAAGTAACTGCTGATTTATTAGGCAGTTATTTTTTTATATGTCAACTTTTGCTCGTATGTTCTTTATGTATACTGAAAGGAATTGTTCTTACTATATATGGGGGTTCTGCGGTGAAAAAAGAAAGAAAGCTGTTCCCTGTTATTGCTTTGGCAGTGATAGTAGGACTTATTGTGCTTACGATATGTACTGCGGGGTGCGCGGCGCTTCGTTCTACAAATAGCCCGTATGTAACCGAAAAACACAAGAAAGACATTTCTGTGTTTCATGCGGATACCGCTATTGTTATGCTGAGCGATATTCAATGCCGCGATGAGGAAGAATGCGCAAGCATAGATACGGCGTTTGATAATGTAAATACAATGCTTACACAGGCTGCGGGCGCGCATGTTGTCCTGCTTGTCGCGGGCGACTTAACGCAGGAAGGGAAAGACTGGCAGATAAAAGACTACAAACAAAAAGAAAAGCGCGTGAATGCTGATGCCGTGTACCGTGTATGCGGAAATCACGATGTAAAATCAGGCCTTGCGCAATGCAAAAAGCTTTTAGGCAGAGACGGCCTCTATTATAAAAAAGAAATAGGAAACATCGTTCTTATCGGTCTTTCCAATTGGCATAAAGATGCGGTAGGAAACACGGAATTGCAGCGCTATCTTCCCAAAGACGGTATTGCGTTTCTCGAAAAAGAAGGCGCAGAGGCCCTTGTAGACAAAAAACTGCTTTTTATTCTCACTCACGAAAAGCCCGAAGGCATCGCTTGGCTTACTGACCCGCGTTCGTTTTTATTCTGGAAAAAATATAATCCTTCGAATGTATATAACTCCGATGAATTGAAAGCATCTTTATCAACATGTACGGAGGCTGTCGGGGCGGAAGAGGGCATAAGCGTTATGTATATATACGGACATACGCATACGCCTCCAGAATGGCCGGGGACAGTCACGGTGAACAATGATATTTTATTCATCAATACATCTGCTATGCGCACCACAAGCCATATCCGTGATACTCGTAAATTTCTACCTTCAAGCATCGTGAGGCGGATATTCAGCAGTAAGAGGAAAGGGAGAGGAGAGCCAAGCAAGCTCGATTTTGCTATTGCTCGTCTATTTAAGGCGATATTTCCGTGGAACAAACATAGTACGGCGCGCGTATTGTTTTTAGAGAACGGTTCCGATATCGCTTATCTCCTGACACGAAATTTAAGCAAAGATGAGTGGTACGACGCCGCGTATATGATAAAGCTCGGTGTTCCGTTTCAATCAAAATAATATAATTCCCGCATGGATAGACATGCGGGAATTTTTTTATATAATAGAGATGATTATCATTCTCTTTTTATTTTAATGCCTTGGAGAGGTCGCATAGTGGCCGAGTGCGCTCGCTTGGAAAGCGGGTATACCGCAAGGTATCGAGGGTTCGAATCCCTCCCTCTCCGCATCTAACAGCTAGCACGAGGAAGTTTGTTTTTTGCTAAGTATAATTTATGAGCATCTACATCATCATAGGAATCATTGTCGCTTTTGTCGTTGTGCTCGTTTTTCTCAAAACGATTGTTGAAGGTGGTGATAATGAAAAAGAGAAACCCAAGTATCGCTATACCCGCAAGCAGTTTTTCCTAACCCGCGCTGAACACGAATGCTACGACGCGCTCATTGCAGCCGTAGGCAGTAAGTATTACATCTTTGCACAGGTGCATCTTCCAACCATTCTAGACAATAAAGTGAAGGGACAGAATTGGCGTGCGGCATTCGCCCACATCAACCGCAAATCCGTTGACTTCGTACTCTGCGATAAGGCATATATCTCGCCGAAGCTCGCCATTGAGCTGGACGACAGGAGTCACGAACGACCCGACCGACAAGAGCGCGATAAAGAAGTGGAACATATTTTGAGTGATGCTGGCGTGCCGCTGTTGCGTTTAGAGAATAAAGGACGTTTTGATCCCGTTGACCTCGCACGGCGGATTAACCAACATGAGGAGCGAACAAAGGTATAAACAATAAATGCGCTGTTAGAACCTTAAATTGCTCTACCAAAAAACTAAAAACAACCTTACAGGGCAAAACTCTCCACGGTTTCAGCCCGAGGTAGTTTGCAGATTGATACTTCCCTGCATTCTGTTATAATGAAAAGCGTTATAAGTATTACCAATTAATAACAATACATATGGCGAAAAACTCCGCATTTATGAAGCCGATGAACCTTAGCTCCGATTTGGAGGAGGTGGTCGGCGCAGGACCCATGCCACGGTCAGAGGTCGTAAAGAAGTTGTGGGAATATATCAAAAAACACAACCTTCAGGACCCCGCGAACAAGCGAAACATCAATGCTGATGATAAGCTGAAGAAGGTCTTCGGCGGCAAAGGCACGGTGAACATGTTCGAAATGACCAAGCTGGTTTCTCAGCATCTTTCATAATTTGATTGGTAGAGAAAACCCCGGCACACTCGTGCCGGGGTTTTTGTTTATGTTTCGGAGGCGATTGCTTTTTGCTCGCTTTGGTTTTCTCTGAGGTCATTCATCCATTCAAACCGCGAACAGGTCAATGCCCGCGTAAGTCCTTTGGTGAGTGTTTCTGTTTTGCGTAGCGTGTCTTTTGAATAGCAGGGGAACGCATGTAGATTTTCTTTTGTAGTCATCCCTGGGTACCACGCGGTGCGTATGATGTCTTGTATGTTGCTCTCCGAAGACAAAATACACAAGATTGTTTCTTTGTCTTCTTTCGCTTGTTCTTCGAACAGGGTTGCAATGCCGCGCCATGGAGACTCCTGTTCTGCAAGGATATGTTTTAACACATTCAACATATCATCACCCCAGCCAATGCTCTCTAGGAGTGCCTGTATCTGTTTTTGGGTGAGGCGCGTCTTTTTGTGCTTTGTCGTTTTGTTTTCTCTGTGAAAACTTTCTTCTATGGATGCTTGTGTAAGCGCTAATATCTCGCATTCATGCATAAATGCACGATGCTCAAGTGATTTGTACGCTACATCTAGTTTTGGTATCGCTATCGGGTCATTTCCTATGCAGGGAGATTCCATCATGTCTTCTATTATTTTTTCGAGTTCGGGCACCCAATGATTGCGTAGCTGGTAGTATTTGTTTTCCAGATGTTTAAAAAGCGGGAGCGTATGCAGAATGAATTCAACCGCAAACGCTATCATACAGGGCACCGCTTCCGGGTGAGGTGTTAATTCTTCCTTATGCCCCCTGCCGTAGTAGCGTTTGTATCTATGATCAACAAGCGTTGAGCCGACACCGTTTCCGAATCCCGTATCATTGCCTGCCCATCCCCACCCTTGTATGCGCTTTTGTTCGGCTTTGTCTATAAGGCGGTAACCAATGGCGCTTAATTCTTGCGCGCGCTGTTTGCCCCATGGGTGCCACAGATAATGCGCGCCCATAAAGATAGAGCCAAGCTCTTGCAGGAGCGTGCTTAAAAAATAACCCGATACCTGCATGGTGCGCATTTTGTTATCCCAAAAACTTCTCGGCATGCCTTCAAATTCCATATGCCTCCTCCGTAATATTGTGATGATAAGGTTCAGTGTCGGGGGTATTGTATCAGTGCTGTCCCGTTATTTCAATGGAGGGTGCCTGCCTTTGAATATGCTATGATAATGAGGTATATTAGAGTATCTTTATGTCGTCTCCTGTAGAACAAATCAAAGAGCGATTGGATATTGTTGAGCTCGTCCGTTCGTATGTAAAACTTGATAAGGCAGGCGCAAATTTTAAAGCGCTTTGCCCGTTCCACAGCGAAAAGACCCCTTCTTTTTTCGTGTCTCCCGCAAAGCAGATGTGGCATTGTTTTTCGTGCAGTAAGGGAGGAGATCACTTTCAATTTATACAGGACTTAGAGGGCGTTGAGTTCCCCGAAGCGCTCCGTATTCTTGCCGAACGCGCGGGCGTGGAACTTAAACGCGAAGACCCCCGCGCGCGTTCTGAACGCACGCGCCTGCTCTCGCTCGTGGATGATGCCGCGCGTTTTTACGAATCAAATCTTGTACGTCGAAAAGATGTGGGCGACTATCTCAAGGGACGTGGGCTCACCGGCGAGACCGCGAAACGGTTCCGGATAGGATATGCCGAACGCGAATGGAATACCCTTTGTGATTATTTGAAGAGAAAAGGATACCGCGAAGACGAAATAGAAAAAGTTGGGCTTGCGGTAAAAAAAGACGGCGGCGGGCATTTTGACAGATTTCGCGCACGCATTATGTTCCCTCTTTTTGACGGCTCGGGGCGCATTGTCGGTTTTTCGGGACGCATTTTTGATAAAGACGCGGAGGGGCAGAAGGACGCTGATTCAAAGTACATCAATAGCCCGCAAACGATACTCTACGATAAATCAAAAGTGCTGTATGGATTAAGCCACGCCAAAGACGCGATACGGAAAGAGGAAAAAGCGATTCTTGTTGAGGGGCAGATGGACGCGGTTCTTTCACACCAAGCGGGAGTCGAGCACGCAATTGCCGTATCGGGAACAGCGCTTACGCAATTTCATTTGGCAACGCTCAAGCGGTTTGCGCAATCACTGTTAGTGTCATTTGACCGCGACGCGGCGGGGCTCAATGCCGCTGACCGGAGCATTAAGCATGCGCTTGCGGAAGGCTTTGATGTAAGCGTTATCTCGCTTCCTCCGGGGAAGGATCCTGCGGATATCGTCAAAGAATCGGCTGACGCGTGGAGAGAAAGCATACAGCACCCCATTCCATTTATTGCATTTCTTATGGATGCATTTTCCGAGCAAGAAAAGGACGGACGGGCGTTATTGCGTACCGTGAAGGAGCGAGTGCTCCCGTATATTGTTTCTATGGAAAGCGAGATGGAGCGGGCCTATTGGGTGAAGGATATTGCCCGGCGGCTTTCGCTTGCGGAAGATGCGGTGTGGAAAGAAATGGACAAGACGCCCCGCACCACAGATGCTGCTCCGAAGCAGCTCAAGGAGCCGGAGCGGCGCGCGTCATCGCGCAAAGATTCTATTGAAGAGCGGATACTCGGCATTCTTGCGTGGAAAAAGGACATGCCGCAAGCAACACTTGAAAAGCTGAATGCCGGATGGTTTTCATCCGAACGACGGGAGTTTGCGGAGCACGCGCTTGCGGGGAAAGAGGCACAGAGTTCTCATTATATAAAAAAACTCGCGTTAGAAGCGGAGCTTGCGTACGAAGATGACTTGCAGGCTCACGCAGAGTTCGAGGAGCTTACTAGCGGGCTTAAAAAGGAGCACATACGCGCCGAACTCGAAACATTAGCAAGCGATATGCGGCGCGCGGAGGGACAGGGTGATGTGGGCCTACTTGAAAAGAAAATGGAAGAGTTTAAGCGTCTCTCGCAGGAGCTCCACGAAGAATAGTCTTTGCGGTTGCCAAACGGCCGCTTTTTCAGTATCGTATGAGATACGAGCAATTATAGTGTTCCCTATATGACAGTGAAAAAATCAGCAAAAAAAACAAGCAAAAAAAAGAAAACCCCGAAAAAAACGGCAAAAAAGGGCGTTTCTAAAAAGCGTGCACCGAAAAAGAAAACGGCGGCAACGAAAGGCAAAAAAGCAAAACCGGCAAAGCAGGCAAAAGCCCAGCGCATAAACAAAAAAGAAGAGTTTTCCGAAGAGAAGGTAGATGATCTTATGAAGCGCGGACGCATGCGTGGTTTTGTGACATACAGCGAGATACTCTCCATATTTCCGCACATTGAACAGAACATTTTCTTTTTAGACGACTTGTACAACCGCTTCCAAGAAGTTGGCATCGATGTGCTTGAGGGAAAAGAATTTTTAGATGTTGAAGAGGGAAAATCACGGAAGAAAAAAGGCAAAACTCTTTCGGAGACTCCAGCATCAGATTCGGTGCAAATGTACTTGCGCGAGATAGGAAAAATCCCATTATTGAATTCCGAAGAAGAAAAAGAACTTGCGCGGCGCATTGAGGCGGGCGATAAGGACGCATCAAACCGGTTGATGGAGGCGAACCTCCGTCTCGTAGTCTCCATTGCAAAGCGGTATGTCGGGCGGAGCCCCAACCTTACGCTTATGGATTTGGTGCAAGAAGGCAATATCGGGCTTCGGCGCGCGGTAGAAAAATTTGATTATACAAAAGGATTTAAATTTTCAACATATGCGACATGGTGGATCAGGCAGGCGGTGACCCGCGCGCTTGCAGACCAGTCGCGGACCATTCGTATTCCAGTCCATATGGTAGAGACTATTTCAAAATACCAGCAAGCGCTCCGCCGGCTTACGCAGGAATTGGGACGCGAACCGCTTATTGATGAGATAGCGTCAGAAATGGAGATGGAGCCGGAAAAAGTGCTTCATATCCAAAAAATTTCACAGGATACAGCCTCTCTTGAGGCGCCAGTCGGAGACGATGAAGAAGATTCGGTGCTCGGGGAGTTTATTGAGGACACCAAAACCCTTTCTCCCTCACAGGAAGCCGCGCGGGTGCTGTTGCGCGAACAGCTCCGTGAAATAATCGTTGACCTTACTCCGCGGGAGCAAAAGATCTTATCGTTGCGGTTCGGCCTTGAAGATGGCGTGACTCACACACTTGAGGAGGTAGGAAAAGAGTTCGGTGTTACGCGCGAGCGTATCCGCCAGATCGAAGCTAAGGCGCTCGAAAAAATACGCACGCATGATAAAGCAAACAAATTGTTGGGATATTAACAATGTGCGGAGGGGAAACGCCATGAAAAAAAAGAAAACCATATACCAATCAATACGAAAACCGATACCGCCAGCAGGCGGACCGATGAAGTCCAAGAAACAGAAAGAAAAAGAAAAGCGCGTAAAGGGAAAAGTGCTTGAGAGAAAAATCGAAAAAGACTACTCATAGCTATGAGTAGTCTTTTTGTATATGGGGAGACGCTTGGATAATAGTTTCGAGCACCGCGTCATCCTCCAGATCTTCCAGAGATATTTCTTCTTTCTCTTTTTCGATATCATGTATGATCCGCTGCAGGTCGCTTATCTTTTCTTTATACGACACGCTTACCGGGTCGTTTTTTTCTTTGAGTATGTGCTGATAGAGCTCAAGTTGCGCTGTCGCTTCTTTCAGGAATACGCGTTGTGCGGGGTGCCGCGCAAAACGTTCGCGTATCGCATGGATATCATCTTTGTGCGCATCACGGCCGAGTTCCCGGAACGCGATAAGGTTTGCGTAGTCGGTAAGTATCTCTTTTGCGTGTCGGTACTCAAGGCCAAGTACGATAGGAACGGTATGCGTAAGATGACCGCGTTCTTCAGTGATTTGGGATTCAAAGTATTCAACCTCCGCAGTCCTTCCTTTTAGGGAGAGTATTTTTTCTACATTCTGTTTTATTTTTTTCTCTATAGTCGTATAGTGTTGGTCAGTAGTTGCGTCTATTGCAAGCGCAAGGCGAGGGTGTTCGGCTCCCTCATGCGGAGCGTTAAACTCTGCCACCGCATCAACGCCGTTTAGTACATCATCATATTCTGTTGTTCTTGTTATGAATACATTTGATCCGAGCCATTCGCTTTCTTCTCCGTGGGCAATAATCGTTACTTCAAACGCGTCACTGATTTTTTTCTGTTCAAAGCTCCGTTTGCGCAGGATGGGGTCAAGTCGTTCTTCATCCTGCCGGATACGCTCGAGGGTTTTTTGCAGCCGCTCTTCTTTTTTGCGGATATCTTCCTCTCCTGCTATTTCTCGGAACGCATGCATGTCCGGCCGAGGGAGCCGTTTTTCTTCGGTACGAATAATGATATCCGCCGCTTCGTATGCCGAATACGCTTCGTAGTGAGGCGGTTTTTCGGGCATGTGTCGGGATTCTTTTGTCATAGGACTATTGTATCGTAATGGCTTTTTCACATCAATAAATTGCCCGTTCTCTTGACGGGTATGATACAATAAAAGAAAAAGGAAAAAGCCGTGCGAGCGGTTTTTATTTTCCCTGATTATCATTAATGCGCCTTGCGCCTCCGGGTAAAAGGCACGTATTACCACCATGGAACACAAAGTTTCTATTTACACGACCCCCTCATGCCAGTACTGCAAAATGGCAAAAGCATTTTTTCAGGAACACAATATTCAATACTCAGAATACAATGTTGCTACTGATGCCGAGAAGCGCAATGAAATGATAGAGCGTTCGGGGCAGATGGGTGTGCCGGTTATTGATGTAGATGGCAATTTGGTTGTCGGCTTCAACCAAGAAACGCTTTCTAAACTACTTGGCGTGTCATAAAACCATCGAGCTTCACAGCCCCGCATGCGCGGGGTTGTGTTATTATGAGCGTATATGCATACGAAAAAACCGCACACATCGCTGAAAAATTTTAAGCGTCTCCGTCATACCGCGCTCGGTTTTTTTCTTGAAGACGGAGTATTCGGCGCAAACGACGGCATTGTCTCGACCTTTGCGGTTGTCGCGAGCGTTGCGGGCGCCGCGCTTTCGCCGGTGCTCGTCATAATTATTGGTGTTGCGAACATGCTTGCCGATGCCTTTTCGATGGCAACATCAAATTATCTTGCAACAAAATCAAACAGAGATCTCTATTTTCGGGAACGTATGGTTGAAGAGGGCGAGGTAGCAACCCGCCCTCAAGCTGAGGTTGAAGAAATACGCGTCATACTCGCGCGCAAAGGATATGCCGGCGAAGAGCTTGAGCGGCTGACGGCGCTCATAACAAATAATAAAAAATTCTGGGTAGATCTTATGATGTATGAAGAGCTTGGATTTGCCCCGCCCGATCACCGCGGAGCACTCAAGCATGGCATTGCGACATTCTTTTCTTTTATTGGCGCGGGAATCTTGCCGCTCTTGCCGTATTTTTTGCTTTCGGGCGACTCATCAACAATATTTTTCTGGTCATTTGTTGCTACCGGTTGTGCGCTCTTTTTTATCGGAGCGCTGCGCGCGTATTTTACGGGCAGGAGTTGGTTTGTTTCGGGTCTTGAGATGCTCTTTTTTGGCGGAATCGCGGCCCTCATCGCATACGGTGTTGGGCATGTAGTAAGTGATCTTGTGCGCTAGCACGCAAAGCAAAACGGAGCGATATATATCGCTCCGTTTTTGTTATTTAGAGTTCTTTTGTTTCCATTGGAGGGGCGGGCACCTTATATTCTTCAAGTGTAAGTTGTACTTCGTGTTCTTTCCCTTTGCGAAAGACCGTCAATTTGTGAGTTTCGCCTATATTTGAATCCGAAAGATGATCCTCCAGGGTCGTTTCTTCATTAATGGATTTACCTTCGCAGGAGAGAATAACATCAAATTCGCGAAGACCCGCTTTTTCTGCCGGACTTCCCGGAATGACTGCGACATCTCCCGGTGCCCCTTCGTTGATAACGAGGGCGCCGTGGTCTACGGGTAGGCGGAAATGCTCCTGGAGGGCTTTATTAAGAGTCACATAGCGCACACCGATAAAGGGCCGCCGGATGCGCCCATACGACTTTATCTCTTCCAGGTCTTTTATGGCACGAGCAACCGGAATGGCAAAGCCGATATTTTGTGCGCCAAAGACAACCGCGACATTAATGCCGACTGCTTCTCCATTTAAATTAATAAGCGGACCTCCGGAGTTGCCCGGGTTTATTGCTGCGTCTGTTTGGATAAGGCCGCGAAGTTTTTCTTGATGGCCCATCATGTCGGTGGTGGCATTGATGAGGCGTGATAATCCCGAAACAACACCGGTCGATACGGAATTTGCGAATTCTCCGAGTGCGTTTCCGATAGCGATGACTGACTGACCGAGCTCTATCTCCCCTGTTGCGTTTAAAGAAATCGTCGGGAGACGCTTGTCATCTATTTTTAGTATCGCGATATCGTTTATCGGATCGTATGAAATCACTTTTGTGTCGTACTTTTTTCCATTTGATGCAAGTACAGAGTATGACGCATGCGGGTCCATGATAACGTGCTTATTGGTGAGTATCACGCCATCCGCGGACACCAAGAACCCCGAACCGCCCCCTACCTTAATACGGCCATGCTCGTCTTTTGGGGCTTGGCGCATGCGCTCTTTGAGTATTTCCTGGTCGTAGGGATTGAGACTCTCAATATCAAAAGGAAGTTCGCGCGTGATATCCGCCATATCCTTTGATACGGTGATGCTGACGACCGCAGGCAGCACTTTTTTTATTGCATTAATCACTTGCGCTTGATAATCCATATTACTATTATAGTATGGTACTTGAGAGTGTCATGCAAGCTCCCGCGTTCCTCCCTGTAGCTCAACGGATAGAGCAATCCCGTCCTAAGGGAGAGATGGGGGTTCAATTCCCTCCAGGGAGACAATTATATATTGTAATAAATAATACATGAAAGAATATTTTACTTCAGAATCAGTAACCGAGGGTCATCCGGATAAAATTTGCGATCAGGTGTCCGATGCTATTTTAGATGCGGTGTTAGAGAAAGACCCGCGCGGGCGGGTAGCGGCCGAAACAATGGCTGCAAACGGCGCGTTATTTATTGCAGGTGAGATTACAACATCTTGCTATGTTGATATTGTGGGTGTCGCGCGCAAGACCGTAAAAGATATTGGATACACGCATCCTGATTTTGGGTTTCATTATGCAAACTGCGGGGTGACAACGACTATTCAGGAACAATCTCCTGACATTGCGCAGGGTGTAGGGAGGCTTTCGGAGAAAGAAGAATTGGAGAAGCTGGGTGCGGGGGATCAGGGTATTATGTTCGGGTACGCAACCGACGAAACAAAAGAACTTATGCCACTTCCCATATCGCTTGCGCACAAATTAACAAAGCGCTTAGCACAGGTCCGCAAGAACGGAACGCTTCCGTATTTGCGTCCCGACGGAAAATCACAGGTTACTGTTGAATATGAGAACGGAAAAGCAAAACATATTACAAATGTCGTTATTGCTGCTCAGCATAATCCCGAAGTAGATATGGCAACGCTCCGTAAAGACATCAAACGCGAAGTAATAGAAAAAGTCATCCCCAAAAAATTACTTGATACAAGTACGAAATACTTTATTAACGCAACAGGACGGTTTGTTATCGGGGGACCGCAGGCCGACTCCGGTCTTACGGGAAGAAAAATAATTGTAGATACTTACGGCGGCATGGCGTCGCACGGCGGAGGAGCATTTTCCGGGAAGGATCCGACCAAGGTGGACCGTTCGGGCAGTTACGCTGCCCGCTGGGTTGCAAAAAATATCGTTGCTGCGGGCTTGGCAAAACGCGCAGAAGTCCGCCTTGCTTATGTCATTGGCGTTGCGCGTCCGCTCGCAGTAGCGGTAAATACATACGGCACCGGTATTGTGTCGGATGAGAAAATTTCCCGCACGATAAACAAAGTATTTGATCTTCGCCCGGGAATGATAATTAAACATCTTGGGCTCCGCCGTCCTATATATAAAAAAGTTGCCGCCTACGGTCATTTTGGACGCACCGATCTTGATTTGCCATGGGAAAAGACAAATAAGATAAAAGAATTGCGTAGTGCTGTTGGGATGTAAGCGGCCGGATTATAAAAGCGATAGTCAGGGACCAAGAATTAAAAAATGGGCCTATAGTATAGTGGCAGAACGCCTCCATGGCATGGAGGAGGTGGGAGTTCGATTCTCCCTAGGTCCACAAAATTTGATTCTCTCTCTATTTTATGGTTAAACATATTTTTTTTAACCGTTTCTTTTTTGTGTCGTGATAAAATAAAAGTATAGTTTTATTCTTTTACATACCGGAGGTGCGTAGTGGATAAAGTGCAGCAATCGCTTGCAGAGGGAGATCATGAGATACGGTTTCCGTGGATCAATAAAAGGGACTGGGGAGAGTATCTGCCCACAGACAATGCCGATAAGCGCGATGTATTCAATCTGAATATAGAATTGTTTTTGGTTATGACCTATGTGCACGAGTGGTATCATGCCGAAGGAGCGAATCTCCCGATGGATTCTCTCAAAGAAGAAGAAGTGGTATTGCAAAGAGAATCTTCTTATTTGAAAAAACATTCCGTGAAAGAGCTTCGGAATATGGCGAGACATATTGAAGCGCATTACCTATTGCCGCACTTGCTGAAAAAACATGCCCCGCATCTTCGTGAGTGCTATGACAAAATAACCAAAGAAAAGAGCAGGCAAAAACGAAAAAGCAAACCAAAACGCATCCGTAAAAAATAAAAATCCCGCACTACGCGGGATTTTCTATTAGAACCGTATTTGATTGATGATGTAGCGTGCAAGTTCCGAATCAGGGACAGGTCCGAGTGTTACCGTTTTTACGCCGTATCGCTGAAGAATCCGCTGATCTTCCCCCTCAATGAGCTTTCCGAGGTAAAAAATTGGAACCTGGTCTTCGGCGTATCCTTTTATAGTGCGCACCTGTTCGATAAAACGCGTAATCGGCTCCCAATATACCGGAATGATGAACACAATTCCTTGGATGCGCATTTTTTTTGTTGTTGCAAGCGCTTCTCCAATGCGTTCCGCGGTCACAATAGAAAAACCTGCCTCATGGAAAAGCGAGATAAAACGCTTGAGTTCGGTTGAGCCGCCGACAAGAAGAAGCGTAGGATGTAAGGCCATATATCATTTAGAATACCCCGTTTTGTTGCGCGATGTCTAATAATTTGATTTTTAAAATAAGTATGGCGTAACATATTTCGTTATATCGACCATGTGGGAAGAATGTGATATTGTGCTAGGAAACGGTTTTTTACAATATGCCGCGTGAATGCACGGGGAAAGAGGTGACATATTATGATGATACGGACAGTAGTGTTGTGTGTGTTAAGCATATGCGTACTTATGAGTTTTGGATGCGCAGGAAGGATGATGCCGGTAAAGCAGGAAATAGAAGACGGTAACTGGGAATCCCATAATCAGATAAAGGAATTTTATGGCACTATTCATAACGGTGTTACTACTATCGATGACCTTAGAAAAAACGGATTTGATCCCGATACAGCGCAAAACTGCACGAAGCTGTCTCATGTTGATATCCAGAATATCTTCCTCCCTGCGAATGTCTTTTCTTCCGAGCAGGGTTTAAAATATGTTCCGAATGGTATACTTGAGTGTTTGGATGAAACAATCCCGGGCAAGTGTTACGGTTACGAAATAAGGCGCAAGGACATAACATTACGCGGAAAGGGTAATTTTATCCTTCATTATTCGCGGCTGAAGGTCATAACAGAAACCGAAGGATGGGACGCCTCTTTCACATTTGTTGTGAAGGGGGACAGGGTAGTTCATTCTATCTGGAAAAGCACCCCGCATATTAAAAAGCTAACCATTGAACGCGACCCGAAATATGCCACCTTTGGCGCAGGCTTTATTTTGATGAAATTACTGTTCTTTTAACGTACAGCAGAAACGGCTCTTTTTGAGCCGTTTTTTATGTTTTAGTATTGATTTTTCCCGGCTGTTCCACTACTATGGGAAAATACTATTTATGGCTCTAAAAACCTATAAAAATCAAAGACGGGGCGAACGGAGGCAGTTCCGCGAACCACCCGAATTTGAACAAAAGATGGTTGATCTTCGCCGTGTTGCCCGCGTAGAAGCCGGAGGACGGCGGTTTAGCTTCCGCGCGGCAATTATTGCCGGAAACCGTAAGGGGAAGGTGGGAATTGGCGTCGGGAAGGGCGCCGATACGGCGCTTGCTATGGATAAAGCATTCCGGAATGCAAAGAAAAACGCTATCCTCGTTCCGCTTACTAAGGATCACTCTGTTCCGCATGACGTTGAAGCGAAATTCGCAAGCGCGCATGTGCTTATTCGCCGTGCGCCCGGTGGGAGCGGCCTTGTTGCAGGCTCAGCAGTGCGAACGGTTCTTGATTTTGCGGGCGTGCAAAACGCAACGGCAAAATTATTTTCTCGCACAAAAAATAAGATAAATAACGCACGTGCAGCCATTAAGGCGCTTGAGCAGCTGAACAAGAAATAAATATTATGCAATTTCATACTCTTACAGCACCAAAACGAAAAACGAAGAAACGCGTTGGGCGCGGCGGAAAGCGCGGCACCTATTCGGGCCGCGGACTTAAGGGGCAGAAGGCGCGCGCAGGACGAAAACTTCGCCCGGAATTTCGTGATATTATTAAAAAGCTTCCGAAAAAGCGCGGGTATCGCATGAAGAGCATTCAAAAAGAAACAGCCGAAGTATCTTTAGGGATGCTTGAAAAGAACATGAAGGATGGAGAAACAGTAACACCGAAGCTTTTAGCATCCCGTGGGCTTGTTAAGGTGCGTGGCAATATATTCCCGACAGTAAAATTACTTGGTTCAGGGAAAATAACAAAAAAGCTATTGGTAAAAGATTGTCAGATATCAAAAGGTGCAAAAGCGCAGATAGAAAAAGCGGGAGGGAAAGTAGTTCGGAGTGAAACATAATGTTCATGTGGTTTCAAAAATTCAAACTTATCGCAAAGGATGCTGATTTGCGAGGCAAAATACTGTTTGTCTTGTTTATTCTTGCGTTATTTCGCGTAGGGGCTGCGATTCCTATTCCCGGAGTTGATGCAGCGCGTCTTCAGGAATTTTTTGCGGGAAACCAGTTTTTTGGTTTGTTGAACATTTTTTCCGGAGGCACGCTTGATAATCTTTCGGTTATGATGCTTGGAGTAGCACCGTATATTACGGCATCCATTATCATGCAGCTTTTGACCATGATATTTCCAAGCCTGAAAGAAATGTATCAGGAAGAAGGAGAAGCGGGACGCCAGAAATTCAATCAGTATTCCCGCCTGCTTACCGTCCCGTTGGCCGCTGTTCAGGCGTTCGGCCTTTTGTCTTTATTGGGCAGGCAGGGCATATTGGGGGAATTAAGTATATTCGGCCTTTTGTTTAATGTTACTATTGTGATCGCTGCATCGGTCCTTTTGATGTGGCTCGGAGAACTTATTACCGAGAAGGGAATAGGAAACGGTATCTCCATTCTCATTTTTGCGGGTATCGTTGCAGGCATCCCAAGCGCTGCGAGCCAGATTATTTTTACATTTGACCCTTCCCAGATTCCCCTCGTAATCGGATTTATTGTTGTTGCGGTTATTATTGTCGCGGGCACTGTATTTATCACTGAAGGCCAGCGGCCAATTCCTGTTTCGTATGCGAAGCGCATCCGCGGTATGCGTGTATACGGAGGAGTGTCTACATATTTGCCGATTCGCGTGAACCAGGCAGGAGTTATTCCTATCATTTTCGCGCTCTCTATCTTATTGTTTCCGCAAATGATCGTTAACTTTCTTGCGGGTTCCCAAAATGCGCTTATCCAAAATCTTTCAAATGTGTTTCTTGCGTTCTTGAATACGACATGGATATATGCGGCGCTGTATTTCTTATTCGTGTTCGCGTTTACCTATTTTTATACTGCGGTAACATTCGATCCGGAATCCATTGCGACAAATCTTCAAAAACAAGGAGCGTTTATCCCGGGAATCCGTCCGGGCGCGCCTACGGCAGCGTTTCTCTATAAGATTATTAATCGCATAACGCTTTTCGGCGCCATCTTTCTCGGTCTTATTGCTGTATTGCCGGTGCTTATGCAAATCGCAACGGGTATTGTTGCGCTCACCATTGGCGGCACGGGTCTTCTGATTGTCGTATCGGTGGTGCTTGAAACTATAAAACAAATTGACTCCCAGCTCGTAATGCGGGAATATTAAGAAAAGCAAAAATAGTTTTTTGATAGTATACTAAAGGGGAGATATTATGCAGAGCAAACACACAGACGCTATCGCAGTTATGTTTATGGGTCTTCCCGGTTCCGGGAAGGATACGCAAGCGGATCTTCTGCAAAAAGCGCTTGAGACATCTGGAAAGGTGTTATATATATATACGGGAGAAAAGCTCCGTAATGCTATGCGGCTTGGCACATATACTGCACGCGAAATAAAGGAAAAAGTTATGGATGTAGGCGCAAAAGCGCCGGACTTTCTTGCGGTGTGGGCGTGGGGCCAGAGTTTTATAGCTGACCTGGAAGAGGGTCAGCATATTATTTTAAGCAGCTCTCCGCGAACGCGCATGGAGTCGCAATTTTTGGATGACGCTTTTTCATTTTATGGCATCACACGGGTGTACCCGGTATATTTGAATGTTGCTTCGGATGAAGCAGGCAGGCGCCTCAAAGAGCGCGGACGTGCTGATGATAACGACGAGACGATTGCAAAGCGATTGAGTTGGTTTGAAAGAGAGGTGGGGCCTGCGATTGAATATTTCCGCACCGAAAGCAAGAATGCACTTATTGAGCTCGACGGTAACCCCCGCGACCCGCAACAGATACACAAAGACTTAAAGAAAGCCATCGGCCTATGAGTGTAAAATCAGAAAAAGACATAGCCGTTCTTCGCGCATGCGGAAACAAATTAGCACATGTTATGACGCATGTGCTTTCTTCAATCAATTCGGGAATGTCAGCGCAAGAGCTTGATAGCATAGCCGAAGAAGAAATGAAACGCACTGGAGGGATCCCCGCGTTCAAGGGGTATGCGGGAGATAGCTCTCCATTCCCTGCTGCCATCTGCGTATCAATAAATGATGAGATTGTGCATGGCATACCGACAAAGGAAAAAATATTCAGTGAAGGAGACATTGTAAGCGTTGATATGGGTCTTGTATATGGCGGGCTTATTGCCGATATGGCAAAAAGCGTCATTGTAGGAGCGGGAGATGCTGCCGCAAAAAAGCTTCTTCAGGCGACTGAGCAGGCACTTATGAAGGGGATAGAAGCAATCCATGGGGGCGGACATGTCGGCGACATCGGTTCTGCGATAGAAATGCACATAACGCCTTTCAAGTATGGCATTATCAGGGAATTAGTGGGGCATGGCGTTGGCTATTCGCTTCATGAAGACCCACAAATTCCTAATTTTGGGAAAGCGGGGACCGGGGATCGGTTGGAGGCGGGTATGGTAATAGCAATCGAACCCATGATTACTGAAAATGGAGAAGATATCATCACTCATCCGGACGGATGGACTATCAGCACAAAAGACGGTTCGCGCGCAGCGCATTTTGAACATACTGTTCTCGTTACAGAGGACGGATATGAAATTCTTACTATAGAATAAAAACCCGCAGAGCGGGTTTT
This sequence comes from Candidatus Niyogibacteria bacterium CG10_big_fil_rev_8_21_14_0_10_46_36, assembly GCA_002772995.1. Lineage (NCBI taxonomy): Bacteria > Candidatus Niyogiibacteriota > Candidatus Niyogibacteria bacterium CG10_big_fil_rev_8_21_14_0_10_46_36. The sequence continues at coordinate 24,027 of PFCO01000009.1, read as the reverse complement.
TTTGTTGCGGTGTGTTACAATAAAGCAATGTCACGTATCTTAGGCATAGATTATGGCCTGCGAAAAGCAGGCCTAGCGCTCTCTGATGAAGGGCATAAGGTTGCCTTCCCAAAGGGGGTGTACCCGAGCGCATGGCCTGGCATCAAAGACGTCATTGCTGATATTCTTGCAAAAGAAACAATCGCGGAGATAGTCATTGGCCTTCCCTTGACTCTTGAGGGGGATGAGAGCGACATGAGCAGGCATGTCCGCGAGTTCGTTTTGCATCTTAAGGAGTTTTTTAATTTGCCTATTCATTTTGAGAACGAAAGTTTTACCTCGCGGGCAGTGCAATCGTCGGGCGCTGCGCCTCCCCACAAGACCGATGCATCTGCTGCAGCACTGATACTCCAAAGTTTTTTGGACAGGCGGAACCAAAAGACGGGGAAAGACATAAAAGATATTCCTGAAGTATAATATTATCATGGACGGAGTTACGCTTACACGCCCAAAACCTTCCTTTGTGCCCAAATCGCTTTTAATAAAAAAAGACGTGTATCTTTCTATTATTATCCCGGCATACAACGAAGAAAAACGTTTACCAAAAACACTTCGGGAGACTGCCGATTACTTAAAGCAGAAAAGCTACAACTACGAAATTATCGTTGTTTCGAGCAAGTCAACGGATAATACGGTGGGGGTTGTTGAGTCTATGAAAAAAGATGTTCCCCATCTCAATGTTATTAATGTGCCGGTGAATCGCGGGAAGGGGGACTCGGTCCGTGTCGGCATGCTTGCAGCCTCAGGCAAGATACGGCTTTTTATGGATGCTGACAACGCGACAGATATTTCTCATTTTGAAAAAATGCGGCCTCTGTTTGACGACGGATATGAAGTTGTTATTTGTTCCCGTGAAGAGCGTGATGCGGAGGGGGCGACACAGGCAGTCGCCCAGCCGTTCCATAAGCGTCTTTTGGGAGATATGGGGAATATATTTATTCAGATAGTTGCGGTGCGTGGTATTTGGGATACGCAGTGCGGCTTTAAGGCATTCCGTAATTTTGCGGCGGAACAGATTTTTTCGCAGATGAAGATAACGGGATTTGGTTTTGATATTGAGGTGCTTGCGATGTCACGTCTTTTTGGATATCGCATAGGCATTATCCCTGCGCATTGGATAAATGATCCGAATACGAAGGTGAACCTTTTTTCATATATAAAAGTATTATGGGAAACGGTTGTCATCGGCTGGAATGTGCGAAGAGGCGCATATAAAAAGAAAGAAGATTATGAAGAGCCAAGATCATAAGCACGCGTACAAAAAAGTGTCAGAGTTCCGGAAGGATATTATTTCGGGCGAGTGGATATTAGTTGTTGCTGGCCGGAGAAATCGTCCGGGTGCCGCAGAAAAAAAGAGTGCGCACAAAAAACGAAAATCCTCCCCGAAAAGTTCGTGTCCGTTTGAACGCCCGCACGGCAAAGAACAGCCGGTACTTTGGTATCCGCATCCCCGGATGGCGGCATCAGAGAATGTGGATAGTTGGTTTTTACAGGTTGTTCCGAATAAGTACCCTGCGTTAGCGCCCCACCATGTATGTCCCACAGATGAGCCAGCCGGACCGTATCTTGTTCGTGAAGGAATCGGATTTCATGAGGTTATCATTACGCGCGATCATAAGCGCGCAATTGCTGATATGACGCCGGAGGAGGTGGAAGTCGTTTTGCATGCGTATCAAGAGCGTACGGTAAGCATTGAAAGTGAACCGTGTATTGAATATATTCTTGTATTCCATAACCACGGCGAAACTGCAGGCGCGTCATTAACGCATCCGCATTCTCAGCTTATAGCACTTCCGATTATTCCTCCGGATGTCCGGCGGAGTTTATTGGGCTCAAAACAATATTTCCAAAAGCATGGCGTATGTGCACATTGTGACGAATTGGCATTTGAAATGAAAAAAAAGACACGCATCATTTATGAAAATAAAAAGTTTATAGTAGTTGCTCCGTTTGCTTCACGCGTATCATATGAAGTTCGCGTTTTCCCGAAATTGCACGATGCGCACTTTGAACGCATCAGCAAGGCCGACCGTGTTTATCTTGCCGATGCGTTACGGACGGCTCTTCGCAAGATCAAGGTAGCATTGAATGATCCCGATTATAACTTTTTTATTCATACTGCTCCCGCGAAGACAGATGGCATGAATCATTATCACTGGCATGTAGAGATTCTTCCCCGCATCGCTAGATGGGCGGGGGTTGAATTAGGGACAGGTATTCAGGTGGTTGCTATTCCTCCCGAAGAAGCGGCAGAGCGGCTGCGCCGCGTAAAAGCATAGTATCGTATGATATATACGCTCTTAGAAATGATTAGCTCGTTTGCTCTTTGGGTTATAGATACATCCGGTTATACGGGAATATTTTTTTTGATGGCGCTTGAGTCTGCCGCGATTCCTATTCCGTCGGAGGTCACTATGCCATTTTCTGGATTTTTAGTTTCTCGGGGTGATTTTAATTTTATACTGGTTGTTGCGGCGGGGACGGCGGGTAATCTTGTCGGTTCCCTGGTGTTGTATTGGATAGCGTACTATGGAGGACGTCCTGTTATATCGCGCTATGGCAGGTATGTTCTTTTATCAGAAGAGCATTTAGCAAGTGCTGAGCGCTGGTTTTTCCGATACGGTTCATTTGCCGCATTTTTCGGGCGTATGCTTCCCGTTGTTCGCACATACATTTCTTTTCCTATAGGATTAGGGAAAATGAACATATGGAAATTCAGCATATATACAACGATTGGTTCTTTGTTATGGTCGTTACTGCTTACATGGATAGGATTTGCGCTTGGGGAGCGATGGGAAAGTATACGGACATATACGCATCAGTTTGATATTGCTATTGTTGTAGTATTGATTTTGGGTATTATATATTTTTTCTGGTCGCATCTTAGAAAAAAACAGCGCACATAATTATGAAAATTATTATCGCAAATTGGAAATCAAATCCTCATACGGTAAAAAAGGCAGTCCGTCTCGCCCGGGATATTGAGCGGGGCGTTTCAAGGCTGCGGCGGGTACGGACCGTTATAGCACCCCCCACAGCGTATCTCCGGGATGTGGGAAAGGCGCTCCGCTCGTCTCGCTTAGGCGCGCAGAATGCATCCGTGAAGGACGAAGGTCCGTTTACGGGAGAGGTGTCAGCTCCCATGCTTTCCTCCGTTGGTGTTTCGTATGTTATTCTCGGCCATTCAGAGCGCCGAATGCATTTTCATGAGACCGACACGGAGATAAATGAAAAAATAAAACGCGCACTTAAAAGCGGGTTGTCTGTTGTCTTGTGCGTGGGTGAACGGGACAGAAGCAAGGAGCGGTTTCTCCAGCTTGTAAAACACCAGATACTTGCAGGACTTAAAAAGGTGTCCCGCGGACACTCAAAAAAAATTATTATTGCCTATGAGCCGATATGGGCTATAGGTACGGGCAGCCCCGTATCTCCCGAGGATTTATACGAGATGACATTGTATATACGACGGATATTGCTTGATCTTTTCGGTAAAAAAGCGGCGCATGCAATGCAGGTACTGTATGGCGGATCGGTATCATCAAAAAATGCCGCTTCGTTTCTGTCTGTTGAAGGAGTCGACGGACTGTTAGTGGGAGGCGCTTCGCTGCGCGCGCAAGAATTTATTCATATAACCAAAGAGGCGTCGACACTGTAATATGCCAAAACGCTTATCGTTACTTCCGTCACGGCTTCGTGAAAAACGCGTGCTTATGCGCGTTGATTTTAATGTTCCGGTAAAAAAGGGGCATGTCCAAGATGACATGCGTATACAAAAAACGCTCCCCACTATTAAGGCGCTCCGAGAATGCCGTCATAAGATTATTTTGCTGTCTCACATGGAAGATGAGAATGGGGGCACGCCAACATTGCTTCCTATTGCTACATATCTTCGCATGCATGGCATGCGCCAGCTTATCTTTTCCCGTGATCTTGACGTGGAGCATGTGAACAAAAAAATAGAGTCTATGGGTCCAGGAGACATATTATTGCTTGAGAATGTCCGCAAAGATCCGCGAGAGAAAAAGAATAGCATACAATTTGCAGAGGAGCTCGCCTCATTCGGCGATGTGTTTATTAATGAAGCATTTAGTGCTTCGCATCGGGCGCATGCGTCTATAGTTGGCATCCCGCGATTTTTGCCGAGTTACGCGGGGCCCTTGTTCCGGGAAGAAGTCCGACAATTAAGCCGGGTGTTTCGTCCTTCCCATCCCTTCCTGTTGGTGTTGGGAGGAAGAAAACCCGTTAAGCTTACGCTGCTTTCGCGATTTTTGTATAAGGCAGATGCTGTTGTTGTGGGGGGCGCTATTGCAAACACAATTCTTGCTGCGCAGGGCATTGCAGTGGGGGCGTCTGTTATTGAAACAGCAGAAAAAAAGATAATTGAAAAGCTCGCTCGTTCAAAAAAAATTCTTTTACCCGAAGATGTGGTGGTGGAGCGGAATAAGCGGAGAAAAACAATCCTTCTTGCAGACATGGAATCGCAGGACATCATTTATGACCTTGGCCCGAAGACGATGGAAAAGGCAGAGGCTCTTGTCGGAAAGAGCAAGTTTATTTTATGGAATGGCCCATTGGGGTATACAGAAAAAGGGTATGTGGAAAGCACCGAAGAACTCGTCTCTTTTTTCGCAAACGGAAAACGCACGGTTATTACGGGAGGAGGAGATACTATTGCATTTTTGAATCAGAAAAAAATGCTCAATTCGTTCAGTTTTGTATCTACCGGAGGCGGAGCAATGCTCGATTTTCTCGCTGAGCATACGCTGCCCGGCATAGAGGCGCTCATTCATGCGCGCGTATAAAAAACAAACCCCGTAATTATTACGGGGTTTGTTTTTTATGAGTACATTATGCGGTTGCCATACCGTCTGCGAGTCTCGCCTCTTCTTCCATGAGGGCTTTTTCTTCTTTCTTTTTCTTGGCGTATACAAAGAAGTAGAAGAGAGCCGCCATATTTACTACAATCGAAACAAGTAAGACAAGGAAGAGCGTTCCGCCACCTCCTTCGCTTGCTGCCGCTACTTGGCTGGTGTCGGTTTGGGTGTCTCCATTTCCTGTATCTCCCGGTGTTTGTGTTTGCGTGGTTCCTCCTCCGGCCGCTGTTTGGCCCGAAGATCCTGTGGGTGATGTCTGCGTTCCCGTACCGCCAGTTGTTCCGGTTGTTCCAGAAACATCAGTGCTCGGCTCAATAAATACATTACATGCGGTTACTACTTTTATATCGCGTGAATCTGTTACGGTAAGCGTTGCTGTTTTTGTTCCGGAGCTTGTGAATGTATCAAATATCTTTTGTCCGCCACCTACAACATCTCCTGACCACTGATAGTGGAGCGTTCCTTCGCCCCCAACCGATGTCGCCGTAAATGTTACGAGTTCACCCCTGCGCGCGCGTTCAGGATTCACAACGCATCCCGCGGTAAAGTTAAAGTCTTCCTCATCGGAAGATGAGCCGGAAGAACCTTCGCTTCCGTCTGCAGAATCGTTAGTTCCTTCAACGGTAACCGTTACTTGTCCTTGTGCCGGCGTGAAGGTGTTATCTTTTCCCTTGCAAGAGATTGAGTACGTAGTCGTTTTTTCAGGTTCTACCGGAATGATTCCTGAACCAAGGCCGACATACGAAGACTTTGGTGACCCGCCGTTTGCCATAATGCCCTTACCGATAATCTTACATTCTACGGCTCCTTCCGAGTTCCAGCTCAATGTAGACTGATCTCCTTTATCTATAGTTTGAGGAGACGCAGAAATCGTCACTTCGAGATTCTCCGCGTATGTGCCAAAGGGGATTGTAAGGACTACCAAGAAAGCGCATACGCTCAAAAAATGGCTTAAATTAATGGTTTTCATTGATTTTGTGTTTAGATTATTCATAAAATATAGGTGTATTATACCAAATTTTAGCCATTTGTCAATACTTGCCCAATGTCGTTAATTTCTCAAAGCAAATAAGGGAAGTCAGCCAAAATGAGCAAAAATAAAGCCCCGCTTGCTTTATACGGGGTTAGTCACTTGCTATACACATGTTTCCCACAGGTTGTTCATTCTTCATCCTCAAGCATGACGATATTGAGCTTGCGCGGACGTCTTCCAGAGATGCTTTTTACGAATTTTTCAAGATCTGCCATTCGGTAGAGACGGTACCCGTTTACCGGGTGGCGGTATGCGGCGAGCTTTCCTTTCTTGTCCCAATTCCGAAGAGTGAGAGCGCTCACCCCTATAAAATCAGCTGCTTGTTTGATTGTGAGATAATGCCTGGTCATGCGTATTGTTTATTATTATACATGTTTTTTTGCACACAAGAAAGGAGGGCGCGTTGTTGTTTTCTTGTTTTGTCTTTGATACTATGAAATACATACTATTATATTAGCCTATTTTTTACCATGGAAGACATACACATATCTTTTGAAGAAAAGTCGTATCAGGCATCAGCAAAGAATATGTCCCAAGATACGGAGGGTTATTTTGACGGTTTTCGCAGAAATTTTATGCAATCGTTCTCGTGGGATCATATTTCTCGGATGTTTATGTTCATTATTGTTGGGCTGCTTCCGTTGTGGGCTCTTCCGCTTACTATTTTCCCCATTGCGCTTAATAAATCATTTTTATTTTCTGTTCTGGTTCTCTTTGCGTTCATTACATGGCTTATCGGGCGTATCCAGCAGGGTGAGTTTTCTATACCAAAGCACGGACTTGCGCTTGCGCTCGTCGCGTATGTTGTAGTCAATCTTATTTCCGCTCTTTTTTCTATAAGCGGACACATTTCGTTTATCGGCCTTGGACATGAACCGGATACGGTTGTCATGTCGGTGTTGTTTGTCCTCGGGGCGTTTATGATGTCATTTTTATTCCGCGATAAAAGCGCAACGCGAATGCTGTTTATGGTGCTTGGCGCGTCGTCACTCATTCTTTTTGTGTTGCAGCTCGTTCATATGTTCGCGGGAATTTCTATCTGGGGGAGCTCGTTCAGTACGCCGAGCGCAAATCCCATCGGCTCATGGAACGCATTTGGACTCTACTGGAGTTTTCTCGGGTTTTTGTTTCTTTTCCTTGCGAAGAATAGCGAAGGAGGAGACAGGCGGGTGAGTATATTTTATTATGCTGTTGCGGCGGCGGCGCTTGTTATGATGGCCGCGGTAAACTTCAGGTTGATGTGGATTTTGTACGCGGTATTTACTGTTATTCTCTTTGCGTATCTCTATTCGTTCAAGCGCAGGAAGGCAACACTGCACTGGGAGCCGCTCATATTCCTTCTTATTGCGTTGTTCTTTCTGGTAACTCCTGTGCTGGGTCAGTCGGTAAGCGGAATATTCGGCGGAGAAGCGGTTGAGGTGCGCCCGTCATGGGATGCAAGTTGGTCAGTGATTCAAAACACGCTTCGTGGAAGCAACTTGGTTCTTGGTTCTGGCCCAAATACCTTCTTGTATGATTGGCTTCAGTACAAGCCACTTGAGGTAAATCAAACTGTATTTTGGTCTGCGCGGTTTACTACCGGCGTGAGCTTTTTATCTACGCTTCTTGCGACACTGGGGCTTGCGGGCGCAGTGGCGCTCATTTTCCTCATTGGGGCGATTATTTTTTACGGATTTCGCGCGGTTGTGCGGTTTGCTTTTTCTGAAGAAGAAAATGAATTCTCTGTTATCGCGTTCTTGGGCGTGCTGTATCTGCTTTTGGGTCTTATCTTTTATACCCCGGGATACTTCTTGGTGCTGTTCTTCTTTTTATTTCTTGGATTTTTTATGGCACAAGCAAGTCACGGCGGAACACTTGCTGACTACCGCATTCCCTTGTTCCAAAATGCAGGCATTGGGTTTGTTTCCGCGCTTCTCTTGCTGTGTCTTTCGGTTGCAAGCATTGCGGGCGTGTATCTTTTGGGGCAGAAGTACGTTGCGGCAATTTATTACGGAAATGGGCTCGCGCAATTTAACCAGAGCGGCGACATAGACGCTGCTCGCGAGGACATTGTGCGTGCAATAAATCTTGATCAGCGGGACCGGTACCTTCGTTCTCTTGTTGATGTTGACCTTATTCGTATGAGCAACATACTTTCGCGCACTGATATTCCGGCGGACGAGGCGCGCAATCAATTCCAGACAACACTTGCGGCGGCCATACAGTCAGGACAGGCCGCAACCCAGCTTAATCCGATGGAGACGCTTAATT
>PFCO01000009.1:135-15799 GCA_002772995.1 Candidatus Niyogibacteria bacterium CG10_big_fil_rev_8_21_14_0_10_46_36 | reverse complement strand
AGCCCGCAAAGTCCAGAGGCGCTTTTTGCCCGCGCGCGGGCAAAAACGCAGGTAGGAGAGTTGGATGATGCCGAAAGTCTTCTTCAGCAGGCAATCAACATTAAGACCGATTACGCGCCGGCACGTTTCTTACTTGCTCAAATTGAAGCGCAAGCGGGGAATATTGCAGCGGCAATCGAGGAGACTCGCAACACGCAATTTTTGCTTCCAAACGACATCGGCGTGTTATTCCAGCTCGGCCTTCTCTATTACCAAGACGGCCAGTTTAAGAATGCACAACAGGTCTTTGAGCGAGCAATTGAATTAAATCCAAACTATTCAAACGCCCGCTACTTCCTGGGGCTTATCTATGATTTGCAAGGTGACCGGGAGGGCGCAATTGAGCAATTTGAAAACATTGTAGAGCTAAACCCGGATTCCGCAGAAATAAAACAGATTCTTTCAAATCTGCGAAACGGTCGCCCGGCTCTCGAAGGCATCCCTCCTCCGGAAGACCGCGAAACCCCTCCGTTAAACGAATAACAGATAGAATGAACTGCACTTATTGTGGTTATAGCACGGCTATCACATTTTTTTGAACGTGAATTTACAGGCGTCCATCAGGCCGCCTTTCTGTTAGCGTTTACAACAATACTCGCGAAGGTGCTGGCACTGGTACGGGACCGCATGCTTGCTTCCACCTTTGGCGCGGGAGAGGCGCTCGACATTTATTACGCGTCATTCCGCATTCCTGATTTTGTATACACACTCTCTTTATTTATTGCCGCCTCTACCGCGCTCATCCCGCTTTTATTGGAGCGGGAATCAAAAAGCAGGGAGGAGGCAAGCCGCTTTATCGGGTCGGTGCTTTCGTGGTTTTTAGTTGGCATCGGCGCGTTGGGAGTGGGGCTTCTTTTTTTGATGCCGCAGCTGACGGACATTGTTACGCCCGGATTCAGTGAGGCGCAGCGCGAAACAACAGTATTTTTGGGGCGCATACTTTTATTGCAAGCGCTTTTTTTGGGTCTCTCAAATATTGCGGCAAGCATCATACAGGCATTCCGTCTCTTTTTTGTGTACGCGTTGAGCCCCATTTTATATAACCTAGGGATTATTATCGGCATACTCCTCTTCTATCCTATCTGGGGTCTTACGGGTATTGTTGCTGGAGTGGTGCTCGGTGCATTTCTGCATTTTGCGGTGCAGATTCCTTCTATCATTCGGCTTCATTTTATTCCATTTTTTTCTTTGCGTTTTCGGCCGGGGTTGCGGCGGGCGCTTTTGTTGTCGTTGCCTCGTTCTATCGGGCTCTCCATAAACCAGCTTGTTTTTATTGCAGTGACCGCTTTTGCATCCGTTTTTGGTCTAGGAAGCATAGCCGTGTTCCAGCTTGCGTACAACTTGGAAACAGTCCCGCTTTCCGTAATCGGCTTATCGTACAGTGTTGCGGCATTTCCATTTCTTGCAGGGGTGTTTGTGCGTGACCGGCACAAAGAATTCCTTGATCATGTTTCTTTGGCCCTCCGTCATATTATTTTTTGGTCGCTTCCTTTGACGGTGCTCTTTATTGTGCTTCGTGCGCATATTGTGCGTGTCATATTGGGTGCGGGAAATTTTGGCTGGGTGGATACGCGTCTCACCGCCGCCGCTCTGGCGCTTTTCAGTGTTTCTCTTGTAGCGCAAGCGCTTATTCTTTTATATGTGCGCGCGTTTTATGCGGCCGGAAAAACAATAACGCCGGTGCTCATCAACATATTAAGCGCGGCTTTTATTGTCGGCGGGGCATTTTTCTTTTCGTGGCTCTATGATGTTTCAAGTAATTTTTCGTATACGTTTGTGAACCTCCTTCGGGTCGCAGATATTGCAAATAATAAAATGCTTATTTTGCCGTTTGTGTTTTCGTTAGGGAATATTATCAATCTTGTGTTTCTTGCCCTCTTCTTCTCTTTTGATTTTGGCTCCGCAGGAGGAAAGGGGTTTTGGCGTTCCTGTTTTCATATAACCGCAAGCTCCGTTATCATAGGCGTTACTACATTTTATGCGCTTCGGTTGTTTGATGCTGTATTTAATCTTGAAACATTCGTTGGCATTTTTCTTCACGCGGTTGTCGCGGGCGGCATAGGTATTGCGGGTGGTATTTTGTTTTTGATTGCGGTAAAGAATCGTGAATGGCGAGAACTCAAAAAGGCGCTTCTTCGCCGTTTTTGGAAAACCCCGTTTGTTTCGCAGGAACCGTCGTCAAGTATTGGGCTGTAAATTAAAAACTATATACGGAGGCACCATGGAACCGTTAAGTGCTCTGGATTTTATAAAAGGATTCGTGTGGTATGTATACTCTCATCACGCAGTAGAAGATTTTCCCGGCCCTGCCGATTGGCGGTGGCATGAGTTATTCTGTCGTGTAAGAAAAAGTGAAGCGCGCACATTCCCGGAAGTTGATTTTCGTATACGCTTTGATTGGGATGGTCCGCATCCTCACTCCGGAGATATTAGTGATGCTCTGCAGGCATTGGGGATGATATGTGACATTGACCGCGAGGGAAGATACCGTACTGAGCTTTTTAACATAGAGGCATATAAAGACACATGGGATACAATCCGAAACCGGGCATGCGCAGAACGCTGTTATGAGATAGCCGGTTCTATGAGCGGATTTTTTAAAGAATAAAAAACAAAGACGCGATAGCCGCGTCTTTTTTCTTGCAAAAGCGCTATTTCTGTCTACTATGGGGTTATGAATATAATTAGGAATTTCTGTATCATCTCTCATATTGACCATGGCAAGTCGACGCTTGCTGATCGCTTGCTTGAAGTGACTGGAACTGTAGAAAAACGGAAAATGCGGGAACAATTCTTAGACGCCATGGACATTGAACGGGAACGCGGCATTACTATAAAAATGCAACCCGTTAGGATGCGCTACCGTGCTTCTGAATCAGGACCGGAGTATGTATTGAATTTAATAGATACGCCGGGCCACATCGATTTTTCATATGAAGTATCCCGCTCGCTTGCGGCTGTTGAGGGTGCGATATTGCTGGTGGACGCTTCGCAGGGAATACAGGCACAGACTCTGTCTAATGTTGAGCTTGCACGCGGGCTTGATAAAACCATTATCCCTGTAGTGAATAAGATAGATCTTCCGCATGCGCGGATACAAGAAACCAAAGAAGAAATAACCGCTCTTTTGGGGACGCCGCCGGAAGACATTTTAGAAATTTCAGGGAAAACGGGACAGGGGGTTCCGGAGCTCCTTGATGTTATTGTTTCGCGGATTCCTCAGCCCGCAGAAGAGGCAGAAGACCGCTCGCTCCAGGCTCTTATTTTTGATTTTGAATACTCTTCTCATCAGGGCGTTATCGCGTATGTCCGTGTTGTGCGGGGGACGCTGAAGAAAGGCGTAAAGGTATTACTTGCAGGCGCCGGACATACATTTGAAGCCGGAGAGGTGGGGGTGTTTTTGCCGGACCGTCACGCAAAAGAAATGCTCAGTCCCGGAGAAATAGGATATGTGGTAACAAATATTAAAAAACCAGAAACGGTAACTGTCGGAGATACAGTAACATACGCCGCAACGCCCGCGCCGCTTCTTGAAGGGTATAAAAAACCGGTTTCTATGGTGTGGGCGAATGTTTATCCGATAGCGCAGGACGACTTCGACGATCTGAAAAAAGCGCTTGACCGGCTCCACCTCGAAGACAGCTCATTTTCGTATGAAGAGGAATCGGGGGCTTTGGGGCGCGGGTTTAGTTGTGGGTTCCTCGGTCTGCTGCACATAGAAATTATTATTGAACGGATACGCCGCGAATTTAATATAGATGTGGTGATCACATCTCCCACGGTTAATTATCAGGTAACGCTCAAAAATGGAAAGACACACGAGTTCCATTCCCCAAGCGAATTCCCGGAAGACCACGAAATCCAAAGTATACGCGAACCGTGGGCATCGTTTTCTGTTCTTACGCCGCCGTCATATCTCGGCGCCCTTCTTTCATTGCTTGAAGAGTATGAGGTTATCATGGGCGAAACCACAAATGTCGGTTCGCGTCTTGAGATACGGGGAGAGATGCCGCTACGGGAGCTGATGCGCGATTTTTACAATCGGTTAAAAAGCGTAACATCGGGGTATGCGTCTTTGGATTATGCGCTTGCTGATATGCGGGACGCAAAAGTCATACGCATTGATGTGCTGATACACGGAGAAATAGAGCCGCCGTTTTCGCGGATAGTGTCTGAGCGCAGAGTTGAACGTGAGGCACGCGCGCTTGTAGAAAAATTAAAAAAGATATTACCACGCGAACTATTTGCTTACAAAATCCAGGCGCAGGCGCGCGGGCGCATCATCGCGTCCGAAGGAATGTCTGCGCTCAAAAAGGATGTTACCGGCTATTTATATGGAGGTGACAGAACGCGAAAAATGAAGCTGTGGCAAAAGCAGAAAAAAGGAAAAAAACGCCTGAAAGAATCGGGAGCGGTAACGCTTCCGCATGATGTCTTTATTAAGGCTATTCAGAACTAATTACGAGTAGACGAGAGGCAAGAGCAAAAATCCTACCATAGAGATGATGGCGAGGATGCTTACAATGACCCATATCGCTTGAAATCGCTTTTTCTGTCGTTTTGTTTGAACCATAATTCGTTTACTCTTGTTATAATAGAAGCATGAGGCAAATTTTTCAAACGAGACGGAAGTCCCCGCAAAGGCGCATACTGTATTCATGGCCTGTTATTGTTATTCTTTTTCTCGCGCTTGGATATGTTGGGCGATACACATTCTATGCATATCGGAATTACCGTGAGGTAGAAAAAGAATACCAAGAACTCCAAAGGCGCGAAGATGACATAGCGTCGCGTATTGCAGGAATCCAGGAGGGTCTTTTTTTGCTGGAGAGTGATGCCGGACGGGAACGCATTATTCGGGAGCGTTTTGATGTTCAGAAGGACGGGGAGGAGGTGGTTATCTTCATAAAAGATGATGCCGAAGAACAGACGCCGCCGCCATCGGCATTCCATTCGGTAACCTCTTTTCTTAAAAATCTTTTTGGGCTTTAATGGAGAGGCGCGGAATTAGTTAAGTGGCATAACATTAGCTTCCCAAGCTGGGGTCGCGGGTTCGATTCCCGCATTCCGCATCATACTAGCAACAGTTACAAAGGGACATATAAGCAGGCCACAGCCGGAACATAGGTAAAAGCTTTTATTACAATGCATAAAGAGCCTCCCGCGGGCAATTGCGATCGAGGCTCTTTTTGTTTTGGTATGTATGGGTGAGCCGCCTCGGAGATTCGAACTCCGGACCTCTGCCTTACGAAGGCATCGCTCTACCAGCTGAGCTAAGGCGGCGGCTTTTTTATCCTACATGAAAAGCATTCTTGAGAAAAGATGCATTCTGTGTTTTACTGTGAAAGAATAATTCTTTGTTAGGGAGGTGCGCTTTATGCATGTATCAAAACAAAGCGCTCTTGTGCTTATTCTCTTTGCCGTATGTGCCATGGGGTCTGCGGCTGGTGCTCCGGAATGCGATAGCGAAACACTCTGCCCGCTTCCTGTTTCTCCGGACGATCTCGTACAACACCACTCAATGCTTTCTTATATAGAAGAAGCGCATGCGTTTTTAGCGGACAAAGAGATTACAAAATCAAGATCAATGGAAGACATACTTTTTTGCGTGCTAGAAGATGGCAATCTGGTTATCGTGCGGGCAACGCGGAAAGAAAAATACATTCCGCTTTCTCGTACAACCATGGAGATTGTCGCTTCAAAGACAGATGGTTACCTTGTAGAGCGCGTTGGCGGCGGCGGAAAGAACACGCGCTACCGCATTGAGCATAACCATGTATCATTGCCGCTTCTTGCAGTAAAGCGTTTTGATGGCAATGCGCCTGCGCTGTACACGCCACATTCTGATGCCATCTGCACGAACGACGTTGTCCGTGCGGGAGATGCATATCTCTCCGCGCTTATACAGCGAGCATTTGATGAGCTTATTGCCGCCCGCGTGCCGTCACGAGCATTTACCGGTGCGTATGTTGGAGAGACTCAGCGCTCTCGTCAGGAACGCATAGTAAAAGCGATACTATTGAACGAGCATATGGGGCCGGGGATGTTTCAGTGGCTGGATGCGGACATGCTCATTGAGCGTGTTATGGCTATTTTCGGAGCAAATAAGGAATGCGCGTATTCACACAGCAAGAGTCCGGCAGCTGCGCGCGGTATTGGGCAATTTATTTCTTCTACATATGAACGCGTTGTCCGTGAATATCCGAGCGCGGGATTGATCCCGTCGTTTGTTGCAGGGACAGAAAACCATCTTAATTCGGTGAAAGCGATGATATGCTTGATTGACACCGAACTTGACGCACTCAACCCCAAGGTAAAAGAACGGTTTGCGGTTGATCCGAAAGCAGTTGAGATATTTATCCCGTCCTTTTATAACGGCGGCTCATCCCGGACCCAAAATCTTATTGATGTTCTGGGCGACTCATGGGACAAGCCTCTTAATACCTCCTCCGATAGTATCGGAAAGGGTATAAAAGAAGAGACCATTATCTTTTTAAAGAAGTTCAAAGAGATAATACGGTATCTTGATTCTCAATAATCATTCGTCCCGCGCTATGCGTGGGACTTTTTTTATCCCAAAAAATATTTTATAGTAAACCATAGCATGATTGAATCTCTTCAGGAAAAAATAACCGCGTTACATGATAGCATCCGCCGTATGGCGGACCGTTTTTGACCTGGCAGGGTCAAAGAACACGCTTAAAGAACTCGAACAGAAAACGCTTACGCCGGGCTTTTGGGATGACGCAGATACTGCGCGTTCTATTACCATGCGGATTAGTGAACTCAAAGAGGATATCCATCTTTGGGAGTCTCTTATGGGCGACGCCGAGGCGCTCCTGGAACTTTCAGGAGAATCAAAAGAAGATTCAGAAGAACTCGAAGAGCGTTTCGGAGAACTATCACGGACATTTGAGGCGGAGCGAAGAAGGCTCTTCTTTTCCAGCCCGCACGACAAAGGGAATGCGGTGCTTTCAGTATATGCGGGAGCGGGGGGAGATGACGCCGAAGACTGGGCGGCTATTTTGCTGAATATGTTTGAAAAATATGCGGAGAAAAAAAAGTGGAGTGTGTCTACGCTGCATATGCATGCGGGCGAAGGGAAGGGCATAAAGAATGCGACCATAGAAATAAAAGGAAAATTTGCGTACGGCCACCTGAAAGGAGAGGCGGGTGTTCATAGGCTTGTGCGTATATCGCCGTTTTCGGCAAAAAAATTACGCCACACTTCGTTTGTTATGGTTGAAGTACTCCCCGAACTTATCATATCCGACGAAGTGAATATCCGTCCCGAAGATATGGAAATCACATTTGCGCGCTCGAGCGGTCCCGGTGGGCAAAATGTAAACAAACGCGAAACCGCGGTGCGTGCCAAGCATATCCCTACGGGGATACAGGTGCATGTGGAATCGGGCCGGTCGCAATCGGCAAATCGGGAGCGCGCCATAGAATTATTGCGTTCCAAATTATTCCAGCGCATGCAGGAGCAAGAGAAAAAGACCCTTGAAGAATTGAGTGCCGCGCAGTCTGCAGAGGCGGAGTGGGGCCACCAGATCCGCTCATATGTGTTCCATCCGTATAAGATGGTCAAAGACCACCGGACCGGAGTAGAAACAAGCGATGTGGAAAACGTTTTAGATGGTGATATTTCGGAGTTTATCCAAGCTGAAATCGAAGGCAAAGAAGCGGACAAGGATGAGAAAGAGTAATATATAGATTTTTCATGTATTTCGTGTAAAATAGAACATATACATATGATTTTTTTTGACCATGTCTCAAAAGTGTACTCACCGACGTCTACCGCTCTTGAGGATGTTTCGTTTCGTATAGAACCGAGAGAGTTTGTGTCTATTGTAGGGCAATCCGGAGCCGGAAAGTCTACGCTTTTAAAGTTGTTGCTTGCCGAAGATATGCCTTCTGAGGGACGGGTCTTTTTTGAAGATATCGATGTGCATTCCGTATCGAGGTCCGATCTCCCTGTCTTTCGCAGAAAAATAGGCACGGTGTTTCAGGATTTTAAATTACTTCCGTCAAAAACCGCATTTGAAAACGTTGCTTTTGCAATGGAAGCAGCGGGCGCGTCCGATGAGGATATCGAAACAGATGTTCCGCAGGTGCTTGAGCTGGTGGGTCTTATCGATAAGGCGCATCATTTTCCGCATGAGCTTTCCGGAGGCGAAAAGCAGCGCGTATCAATTGCGCGTGCCATTGTAAACCGCCCCGACCTCATTATTGCCGACGAGCCGACGGGCAACTTGGATCCTACGAATACTCATGAGATTATTGAGTTGCTCAAAAAGATAAATTCATTTGATACGACGGTCATTATGGCGACGCATAACCGCGATATCGTAAACGCCCTTGAGCGGCGCGTTATTACGCTTGAAGGCGGGAGAATAACCCGGGATGCAAAAAAGGGAAAATATATTTTATAACAATAAGTACATGAAAACGACCACATACGCAAAACGAATTCTAAAAATAGGAGTAATCAATTTTTGGCGCAACCGGTGGATAACGCTTGCGACGGTCATGGTTATGGTGCTTATGCTTTTTGTTACCGGCTCGTTATTGTTTTCGTCCGTTCTTTTAAGCTCGTCTATTGATCGTATAGAGAAAAAGGTAGATATCAGCGTATATTTTACGGTGGACGCGTCTGAAAGCGACATTCTAGCGCTTCAGGACGAGCTGAATAATTTTCCGCAGGTAGAAGCAGTAGAATATGTGTCACGCGCGCAAGCTCTTGAGAACTTTAAGGCGCGCCATACGAACAACGCGCTCATTACCCAGTCGCTTGAGGAGTTGGGGGAGAATCCGTTAGGCGCAAGTTTGAACATTCAGGCGCAAAATCCCGAGCAATACGAAAGCGTTGCGAAATTTTTGAATGCATCATCGTATTCGGGAATCATCGATAAAATAAACTATTTCCAAAATAAGCTCGTTATTGAACGGCTTTCAAATATTCTTACGAGTGCGCGTGCTGCGGGATGGGGAGCGACATTGGTTCTTGCGGGCGTTGTGTTGCTGGTGGCGTTTAATACTATCCGTATGGCGATATTTACTTCGCGCGAAGAGATACACATTATGCGTTTGGTTGGCGCTGAAAATAATTATATCCGCGGGCCGTTTATTATTGTCGGGATGCTGTATGGTGTGGTGTCGGCGATAATTACCACGATATTTTTCTATCCGATAACATTCTGGCTTGGTCCGAAAGCGGAAGGATTCTTCGGCGGGCCGAATTTGTTTAATTACTTTATTGCGAACTTCTTTCAGATATTCTTGTTGCTTTTGGGTGTGGGTATTGTGCTCGGCGCGCTTTCAAGCATCATTGCAATCCGCAAACACTTGAATATTTAGCCCATGATAAAAAAAGAGAAAGGCGAATATGTCGTGCTTTCGGAGAGAACGGGGAGAGTGTTTGGGCGGTATAAGACCAAAAAAGAGGCAGAAAAACGGTTGCGCCAGATAGAGATATTCAAACACATAAAAAAACGCAAAACATAAACGGCTCACACGGGGGTGTGAGCCGTTTATCGTTGTCCTAAGAGCCAGCTTGTTTAGTGTTTTTGGCGGTATACGATATACGAGTAGACAACGCTTATAAGCGCTATTGCCATCGCCGGAACAATAATCGCGCCGAGCGCAAATGCGCTGTCGCGGATTATAAGCCCCGTAAGCGCAAACAATCCTCCTATCTTAAAAAGGCGTCCCGCAAGCTTGTGCGTTTTTTCCCATACCGTGTCATCCGACAATGTCCAAGGCGTGCGGATGCCCATAAACCAGTTCCGCTTTGTGTGTTCAAGCACCGCACCTATCGCGTAAAAGAGTGCGGCAATGGGCGGGATAATAAAGAGGGTAAACGAGAACATGTAGCCCAAGTTCCAGATAACGATGAGCAGAAAGATTGCAAAAAAGAACAGGAATAATACAAGCCAGAAAAGATTGTAGTAGCTCCGGAACGATTCTATATTCTTTCGCAAAGGGTCAATTGCGGGGACGATGCGGTACACGGCAAGTAATACAAACATCACGATAGGCATTAAAAATATCCCCCAAAACTTCGGCATGTAATCGTCAGCAACCCCCCGTGCATTCCAATGGGATGCCACTTCCGCAGGGAGATAAGGGTAGGCAAAGGCCCCCGTAATAACCGCGACTCCTATGATGGCAAAACATAATAGCGTTGTTGTTTTTGTATTCATGGCTGTGTGTGGTGTTTCGGGGGGACAATAAAGAGAAAAATGATATAGGCAAATATTCCCGGGAAAATCCCGGTAAAGATAACGGCAAGCACCCAGATGACACGCAGTATCACGGGGTCTATATCAAAGTATTCTCCCAGTCCGCCAATGATGCCTGCAAATACTTTGTTTTCCTCACTTTTGTATAATTTTTTGTGTGTCATGGTTGGTCTCGTTTATGTTTTTGTCTGCGCCTATTATAGACGGAAACCTACGGATTATCCAGCCAAAAATTCTATAACTATCAATACGCGTCACCTAAAACAATATACAGCGCGTGTCTTTTGCGGGGAGGGGCGTACAACCATTGACTTATGTGTGCATGCATGCTATCATGCCTGTACGCTTTTGATACTCGTGTGGGGCTCCAAAGCAGCAAACAGCTCATAGAGCGTTTGAATTATTACCTGCACAGCCCCGGGACGGTTAATCGTTCCGTAAACACAAACAATGAATACATCATCACATCGGCGTAGCCGGAGCGGCGCAACGCATGGCCGCCGAGGCTCGTTTTCTCATACAAGATCGCAGAGACGCGGGAAATTTTATCGTGGCCGTCCTTCCCAGCGGCATGGTGGTAGCATGCAGTACGGCAGACAGCGCCAAGGAGGGAGAAAGATTCCGATATTTGATCCGTCCGCATTTATCAACACGCATCCCGTAAGCGCGGCTGAAGAGCAATATGTATCAAAGCATACTTTTGATACATTTGGTTTGGATGCCCGGCTTGTGCGTACTGTTGCTGCGGTTGGCTTAAAAGTTCCAACGCCTATTCAGGATCAAATCATACCCGAGATACTCCAAGGACGCGATGTTATCGGTATCGCAGAAACCGGCACGGGCAAGACCGCCGCGTTTCTTCTTCCGCTTATCCAGCATACGCTTAGGCACCCGATCCGACAGACGCTTATTCTTGCGCCTACACGCGAGCTTGCTTTGCAAATATCTGGAGAACTACAAACTTTATCAAAGGGACTCCGGATGTTTTCGGTTGTCTGTGTGGGGGGAATGAGCATCCGCCCGCAAATCAAAGCACTCCGTCATCAGAATCAGTTTATCATTGGCACTCCGGGGCGCATCCTTGATCTTTTGAAGAACAAGCACCTTGCGCCTCGCGCAATTACAACGGTTGTTCTTGATGAAGCAGACCGCATGCTTGACATGGGCTTTATCCGCGACATGAGAGCAATTCTTTCGTTGGTTCCAAAAGAGAGAGAGACACTGTTGTTTTCTGCGACAATGACGAAAGAGGCAAAAGAGCTTGTGCATGATTTTCTCCGCAATCCGGTGTTGATATCAGTAAAGAAAAAAGATGTTGCAAACACTATTGAGCAGGATGTGGTTCCATATACCAATGAGACAAAATTTGAAACACTCATCGCATTACTTGCTGACTCCGAATTCAGGCGTGTACTAGTGTTTGGCGTGATGAAGCACAGCGTAGAAAAGCTGGCGCGACAGTTGCTTGCACGAGGGATGCGCGCCGAATCAATTCATGGCAACAAAAACCATAATGGACGCCAGCGGGCTCTTGCGCGGTTTAAGAGCGGGCAGGTGCAAGTGCTGGTTGCGACTGATGTCGCCGCGCGTGGCATCCATGTTGAAGATGTAACGCATGTTATCAATTACGATCTCCCGAGTACATTTGAGGATTATGTGCACCGCATCGGCCGCACTGGCCGGGCGACAAAAAAAGGCAAGGCACTTACTTTTGTGCCCGCGTCTTCTTTAAGAGGGAGATAAATTGATACTGGACGACTCGAGCAAGAACCGTGGTCGGTCAAGCCCAGTAAGGTTATTTTTAACTATTTTATTTTAACCAGCTTGACGCTCTTCGAGCGCTTCTTATTTTTAGGCTTGATATCAAATAATTCTTTTCCATATATCCACAGAAATTTATCAATCTCTTTGAGACTCCCAGAGAGTTTATAATGTTTTCGAAATTCATTCAAAACTCTCTTGAACTCCCGGAATTGTTTCAAATCAGATCGTCTAAAATCTGAAAACTTGTTTTGTTGCTGATATCCCCATAAAACCTTATCAACAAACTGGTCATAGATGGGGTATTCTTCGGGATTGTGCCAATGAGAATACTTCGTGGCAAATGAGTAAAATATTCTATCTGCGAAGTCCACCTTAGCAATTTTGTCCACAATCTTTATATCTCCATTTTTGAGAGATTGGTCTATTTTTTTAAGACTGTGAATGTGCTCAGCCATTTTGAATATAGCATAGACACTCGTACTATATAGCGCATTAAGAGCGCTTACTTTCAATAAAACATTTTTGAAATCAGAATTTTTGGGGAATGCGTCAAAAAGTTCTTCAAGAGCTTTGTCGGCAACAAAATACCTTTCATCTTTTTCATATTTCTTGAAATATTTATTGACCAAGGCGTTGTTTGGGGTTTTTAGAGTTTTTACTTTCTTTTTTTTGTTCATATTTTAATTCTATCGCAACCACCATATTTATATAGTAAGTTGCCTGCAACGCGCTTCGAACGCACGAGGTCGCTACACTCCTCGAGCTAGCTCAAATTGGCTGGCTTCTACGGTCTAGAACCACCCACAGTGAGGCACCGTAAGGGTTCTTTCGATGCTTTGAGTATAGCAGATTTAGGGGTCTCGGTCGGGTCGTAAATAAGACAAATGAGACACCCCTTAATATCCCTGTCTTGTGTCTTATCTAGTCGGTAACATTTAAAAGATAAGCGGCAGCTGGATCCCTGACAACAAACTCGAACCAATCATAACTAAAGACTTGTTTGATGCGGTACAGAATAATCTTAAAGAACGATATGTGACTCGGACTGAAGGCAAGGAGTTCGCCTTCACACAGATCATGCGATGCGGACTCTGCGGCTCAGGTGTGACTGCCGATGAGAAGTTCAAGAAGCTCAAAGATGGATCAGTAAATCGCCATGTCTATTACATGTGTACTAAAAGCCGAGACATCAACTGCAAAAATCGGTACATAAATGAAAGCGACTTAATCAAGGAAATGTCGCGGATCCTCGATGTTATACATCTTGATGAACTTGGCTTGCGTGACCGGATTGATGCAGAGCTAAAGCGATATAACAGATTCAGAACTGGTGTACTTGGAGCTAAGAAGAAAAAAGAATCAGTGTCCGAACTTGATATCAGGAATTACGCAAAATACTTGCTACAAGAAGGAACTATTATGGAGAAACGGGAGATACTAATGCATCTGAGAAGTAGGCTCGTGCTTGAGAACAAAAAACTGAGTTTGGGCTAACTTATAACTCAGTTACTCTCGGAAACTGCGTGTTGAATGATCTCTAAATTACAACTTTTGTGATCCTTGCACCATGCCTCACACTTTTCTGCCCATTCCTTATCTGCATATATCAAACCACATTCCTCACATTGCCAATTATCTTGTACTTGTAAACCATGATTATAAATACTCTAACAAACCTTCATAGTTAATAAAGTCAAACAACTCATACCCATACTGAATGGTAAGCCCAAAGTTATCCGTTACTAGAAGCAAACCAAGGAGAATTAAGAACACACCCCCGACAATCGATACCCACTTAAGGTATTTTGAGATACGCTCTATGTAGGCTGTAGCTTTAGAAAATGCAAACGCGATTATCAGAAACGGAATAGCAAGACCGAATGAGAATATTGTTAGCATCAGACCACCTTGAAGCGCAGTGCCAGAAGTACCGGCAAGGAGAAGAATTGATCCGAGAATGGGCCCGACGCATGGCGTCCAACCGAGTGCAAAGGTGCCACCAATAAAGAAAGAGCTTGATGGCTTTCCGAGTGTTAGCCATTTTGGAATGGGAATTCGTTTGTCACTCTGGAAAAACGGAAGTTTAAAAAAGCCCAGCATAAAAAGACCGAAAAGAATCACAAGCACCCCACCAATGCGCGCAAGCCAGATACGATATGGTGCGAGTGCCGTGCCGGCAAACCCTGCCAAGACACCAAATGCTATGAAAATCAATGAGAACCCGGCAATGAAAGCAAGCCCATTAAGAAATATCTTTCGTCGAGCTGCTTTAGAAGTTTCTGGATTTTTTAGAGCGTCTTGGTCAACACCACTTATGAAGCCAAGATATGCCGGCACAAGCGGCAACGTACATGGCGCAAGAAATGTAAGTAATCCTGCGACAAATGATGCTATGGCAAATCCTATACTAAGTTCAATCATATGTTTTTATCTTTATTCATTCTTTCTAGAAATGACGAGACGGTCGTAATCAAATCTGTAACCGAATGTGCCTTATTGATTGTCTCGGCAGAAATCGCTGATTCAATTGATTCGTCTTCAATAATAAAAAGTGCTGGCAATGGTTCGTCATTCTTTTCTGGGTATTGTTCTTGAAATTCGTCACGATGCAAAAACTCCACATCATACGGAAGCGATTCAACAAAAGATTTCCAACTCTCTTTCATTGAGGTAGTCCCGAATGTCACCTTGCAAAGATTACATTGGTACGTGTTGGGTGACACAGCCTTATGGACGGTATCTTTAAGAGACGAGAGGATGCCACTATCTGCGTTGTATACAAAAAGTAATTTCATATTTATTCTATTCAATAATCTTGTTTGCATGCTCACGCATTTCTTCTAATTCCATCGGACCTCGCTTGTGTACTACAATCTGCCCAGCACTATTTACAAATATAGTCTCAGGCATAGAGAATCCTCCAATCGATTTGTAGAATGAGTCCGACGGGTCAAGGAGAAACAACATATCATCTGTAATACCCAGCTCATCAGTAAATCCTTTTGCTTTTGCAAGCGGTTCTTGTCGATCAATCGCAATAACCGTAATTTGATCACCAAACTCTTTTTGAAGTTCTGCAAAATCAGACAGCTCTTTTACACAAAACGGACACCACACCGCCCAACTATTGATGACAAGTGGCGTACCTCGAAACTCTTCAAGGGAAACATCACCTCCTTCGTAGCTAGTTAGAGAAGCGGAAGCAAATCTATCAAAATCACCTCGGCTTCCCGTATCTGTATCACGAGTAGTTATGCCGAAATATAATACTCCGACGATAACAATGATTCCTATTGCAATGATTAAATAGCGATTCATATATTAATTGTTGAGAGCTTGTTCAATTACTGCAAACACCTGTTCGTATGGCAAAGCACCGCTAAAAGGCATAAGATCACCATTTGCTGTTACCACAATGACATAAGGTGTGCCTCTTCCTCCCATAGAAACAGCTTCATTACGGTCGGTTACCAATTTTGATTCTATCTCCCCACTATTATCGAGGCATCCCTTAAACTCTTCTTCATTTATCCCTAATGATACGGCGGTTTCTATACTGAAATCATCTCCCAATCTCCTTTGATTATCGAGCATCTTGTCTGCAAATTCCCAGAAAG